>NZ_JBSFHA010000012.1:0-165063 GCF_053596855.1 Streptomyces sp. NPDC001617 | reverse complement strand
CGCTTCGCGGATAGCTGCCTCGACGGAGATCGCGACGGGCCTCGAATCGGAACGTGGAGCGCTTGATCCCCTACACCACGTGGCGGGGCACGGCCTCTCGGGCCGGTCGCCGACGTCCTGGACGCCGCTCGGCGGCTGGTGCCGATCGACCCGAGGAAGGGGGTGGACTCGGGGAGGCCTGGCTCAAGGACGCGGGTGGCATGCTCCGGGTGGCCGAGCGGGTCGTCGAGTCGGCCGGGTACCGGCGTGACATCGCTTACGAGGTCATCCCGTCTCGAATCGCTGAATTGCTGCGGCTGAGGCGCGCGGCGAAGGTGATTTCTCCCAAGTGTCCCACCCGAGTGGGGAGCTGACGGAGTGGTGCCTGTTCTGGACGCCACCCACCCTCCTCAGAAATCGCTGATGTGTTCGAATGTAGTCGCTGACCGGCCCTGATGGGGCTAGAGTAATCGAACGAGCGTACGATGAACATATCGGGCGTATGGCCGAAAAGGGGTGGAGTGATGGAGGTGCGGCATGACGGGCTTCGCTCATCTGCACGTCGCGTCCGGTTACTCCGCCCGCTACGGCGCATCTCACCCCGAGCAGCTCGTCCGGCGGGCGGCCGAGCGGGGTATGGCGGCGCTCGCGCTCACCGACCGGGACACGGTCACCGGGGCCGTGCGGTTCGCGCAGGCCTGCGCGAAGGAAGGGGTCCGGCCGCTCTTCGGTGTCGATCTGGCGGTGGGGGCCCTCGCGCCTCCGCCGCCCGCCCGGCGCCGCACTCCGGCGCGCGGCGGCGCCCACGTGATCGAGCCGCCGCTGCGGTTCGTGCTGCTCGCGCAGAACCGGGAGGGGTGGGCGCGGCTGTGCCGCATCACGTCGGCGGCTCACGAGGGTGCTCTGTCCGGTACGTCGCCAGTGGTGCCGTGGGAGGCGCTGCGTGAGTACGGCGGCTCCGGACTGACTGTCCTGCTCGGACCGCTCTCGGAGCCGGTACGGGCGCTGTCGGTGGGCCGGGAGGACGTCGCGATGAAGCTGTTGGCGCCCTGGAAGGAGATCTTCGGAAGGGAGGTCCGATTGGAAGCCGTTGCGCAGAAACGTTTCGGCACGGGTCCGGGATCCCTGCGCCTGGCCGCCCGCACCCTCGCGCTGGCCGACCGCACCCACACCACCGCGGTGCTCTCCAACGCCGTCCGCTACGCCGACCCCGACCAGCACCGACTCGCCGACGTCCTGGACGCCGCACGACTGCTGAGACCGATCGACCGGCGCCGCCTGGACAGCGGACAACGCTGGCTCAAGGACGAGCGAGGAATGGAGACCGTCGCCCGAATGATCGCCGAATGCGCCGGAGGAGACATCCGTCGGAGCCGCCGCCTGATGGCGGACACCGCCACCACGGCGGCCGCGTGCACCGTCGACCCGGTGACGGATCTCGGGCTCGGCGCCCGCCACTTCCCGGAACCCTCCCTCTTCGGCGTTGCGCCCCGAGCGGGTGGAGCCGCACAGCTGCTGCGCCGACAGTGCGAGGCGGGCATGGCCCGACGAGGCCTCGACCGCGACCGGATGGCGCTCGACCGGCTCGACGAAGAGCTCAAGGTGATTTCCGCGCTGGACTACAACTCGTACTTCCTCGCCGTCGGCCAGGTCGTCGCCGACATCCGGGCCAAGGGCATCCGGGTCGCCGCCCGCGGCTCGGGCGCCGGCTCGATGGTCTGCCACGCGCTGGACATCGCCACCGCCAACCCGCTCGACCACCGCCTGCTGTTCGAACGCTTCCTGAGCGTGCGCCGGGCGTCACTGCCCGACATCGACATCGACGTGGAGTCCGCGCGACGGCTGGAGTGCTACGACACGATCTTCGACCGGTTCGGCAAGGAACGGGTGGCGGTCACCGCGATGCCCGAGACCTACCGGGCCCGCCGCGCCCTGCGTGATACCGGCCTCGCGCTCGGCATCGCGCCCGCGGACATCGACCGGATCGCCAAGAGCTTCCCGCACCTGCGCGCCTCCGACATCACCGGTGCCCTCGCCGAACTGCCTGAGCTGCGCCAACTGGCCGCCGAGGCAGACCGGTACGGACCGCTGTGGGAGCTCGCCGAGGGCCTCGACTCCCTGGTCCACGGCATGGCCATGCATCCCTGCGGCGTGGTCATCAGCGACGCCACTCTCCTGGACCGGCTGCCGGTGCAGCCCACCCCGCAGGGCGACTACCCCATGGCCATGGCCGCAAAGGAAGAGATCGAAGCGCTGGGCAATATCAAACTGGACGTCTTGGGCGTCCGGATGTTGTCCTCGATGGCTCATGCGATCAGCGAGGTCGAACGGGCGACCGGCAACCGTATTGACCTGGACGACCCACGGCAGGTGCCGCTCGACGACGTCTTCGCGTTCAAGCTCATCCAGGACAGCCAGACCCTGGGCCTGTTCCAGCTGGAGTCGCCCGGTCAGCAGGACTTGCTGTCCCGGCTGCAGCCACGCGACGTGCAGGACGTCATCGCCGACATCAGCCTCTTCCGCCCCGGCCCGGTCGCCGGCGGCATGCCCGAGCGCTACATCGCCGCCCGCCATGGCGGCACACCGGCGTACGCCCACCCGGACCTGGAGCCGGTGCTCGCCGACACCTACGGCGTGACCATCTGGCACGAGCAGATCATCGAGACCCTGCGGGTGATGACCGGTTGCGACCGGGCCTTCGCGGAGATCACCCGGCGAGCCCTCGGAGGCAAGGACCAACTGCCCAGGATCAAGGACTGGTTCCACAAGCTGGCACGCGCGCGTGGCTACAGCGCGGCCGTCCGGGACGAGGTCTGGAAGACCGTCGAGGCCTTCGGTGCCTACGGCTTCTGCCGGGCCCACGCGGTCGCTTTCGCCGTACCAGCTCTGCAGAGCGCCTGGCTCAAGGCGCACTACCCGGCATTTTTGCTGGCGGGTCTGCTCGAACACGACCCCGGCATGTGGCCCAAGCGCGTCCTGGTCGCCGACGCCCGTCGCAACGGCGTACAGATCCTCCCCGTCGACATCAACCACTCCCAGGTGAAGCACATCGTGGAAAAGACCGACGGAGACCAGTGGGGCGTACGGCTCGCCCTCTCCGCGGTACACGGCATCAGCGAGGAGGAATGCGCCCGGATCGAAGAGGGACAGCCGTACGGATCGCTGTCGGACTTCTGGCAGCGGGCCCGTCCCAGCAGGCCGGTCGCCGAACGCCTCGCCGAGATCGGCGCGTTCACCTGTCTGCACGACGGCCGGCTCACCCGGCGTGATCTCCTGCTGCAGATCACCGAGTTGCACCGCCAGTCCCGCAACCGGGCCGCTCACGAGGGTCAACTGCCCATCGAGGCGGGCGCGGTTGGAGGGGCGGAGCCGAGCGGGCTGCCAGAGATGACCGGACGCGAAGCACTCAGCGCTGAGCTGAGCACCCTCGGCATCGACGTCTCCCGGCACCTGATGGAGCACCACCACCGGCTGCTGCGCGAGATCGGCGCGACCGACGCGGCCCACCTGGCCGAACTGCGCGCCGGGCAGCGGGTGTTGGTCGCCGGTGTCCGTGCCTCCACCCAGACCCCGCCGATCGCCAGCGGCAAGCGGATCATCTTCGTCACCCTGGAGGACGGTTCAGGGCTGGTCGACCTGGCCTTCTTCGAGGACTCCCACCCGGCCTGCGCCCACACCGTCTTCCACAGCGGCCTGCTGCTGGTGCGCGGCACGGTCCAGGTGCGCGGCACCCGCCGCACCGTCGTCGGCACCATGGCCTGGGACCTGGACGAGATCGCCACCGCCCGCCGCGACAACGGCCCCGAGGCCGCCCTCGCCCTCCTCGGCGCCGACCGCCCCCATCCGACCCCCGCCCAGCCGCGGCGCACCCTGGCCAACGGCACGACAGGAGCCAGGCTGCACCCGTACGCCGACCGAAGTCAGTGGGTTCCCGAAATCTCGGATGAGATCGAGGCGAAACCCGCCCGACCTCGGCAGTTTTGAGGGGAGGTGTGCCGTGGGTTCAGGGTTGAATCGGATCCGGACGCCTGTCCGGGTGAGCGGCCATGACGTACTTCATCGCGGTCGTCTGGCCGACGCCGAACACGCGCATCAGCTGGACGGGGTCCTCGGTGTACCGGGCCTCGTCGTAGATCCGGTCCTCTCGAAGCTGGGCAGCCGAGATGCCGATGCGACGGAACGGCGTGCGGGTGACCTCGGTGCTGACCATGGGTTTTCTGTCGTCTACTGCCGAAATCCGGCTGATGACCAAGTACGGGCTGGTGGTCTTGGGCCAGCGGCGGAAGCGATCAACAACCCAGTCCGTGGCCAGTTGCATGGTGAGGTCGTCGAGGTAGATGACGTGGTCGAGTCTCCCTGGCCGGCGAACTTTCAGCTGTCCGCGGCTCCTGTCGAGGTCCTCCAAGAGCAAGGAGGCCAGGTCGTCCCGGCTGAGGGCGTGGACGGCGACCAGGGCGACTATGAGTCTGCTCCGTGGATCGTCGACCTTGTCGAGGAGGCCTCTGAGACGGTCGGTTGGCAGCGGAACAGGGAGCTTGGGGGGCCTGGTCAGAGTGACCGTGCGGCCAGGGTCGCGGAAGATCACACGTTCGCGCCGCAGGGCTCTGAAAAGGGATCGAAGACCGACGTGGGCGCCTTGTCGGAGGCTATCCGAGCGGTCTGCTATGGCCTTTTTGACGTCCTCGTTGGACACCTCCCGCAGATCGCTTTTCCCTGCAGCTATCCAGGACTTCAGGACCGGCACGGTGCTCCACACGTATTGGTAGATGGTCGCAGAGGCGACGGCCCGATTCGGCTTGCTTCCCGTTCCCAGAAGAACGTCGATCCAGCTGTTCACCTGAGCCGCGTAGGCGTCGGGGAGACCGCTTGCAAGGTTGCGGGCTCTCGCAAGTTCGGCGTCTGGGACATCTTCCGGAATCAGCCAGTTGCACGCACGGAGGAAGTAGATGACCTGACTCCCATTATGGTGCGAACTGAGGCTGGATACTGCTTTGACGTCCGCTTCCCGGATGGGGGCATCGCATCCGAGCCGTCCGACGATGATGCGCAAAGTTCGGACGCTTCCCGCGCCTCTCGTCCTTGGGTCAACTCCACGAGCCTTCAGGTAGTCCTTGAAGTCGTCCAGCATCTTGGATGGGCCTTGGCCGAGGGCTGGCGGGTCATTCTCGTCGAGCCTGGTCCAGTCTCGGTCTGGCTGGTCGAAGAGCGCTATCTGGTTGGGATCTGTCAGATGCGGAGAGAGGGTTCGTGCCTGCATATCGGCGGCGTGCGCCAGCTGTCGCTTGGCATGGAATCTCCCTTTTCTGCTTTTCTGGAAACTGTAGGTGGCCCTGAGCGCGAGTTCTCGTCCAAACCAGAGTTGGTCACCCCCTTCCAGATGAGTGCCACCGAGGTCGACTTCGGTTTCACGCAGAACCAGAGTGCAAAACCTGCAGTAGTCGTCCACGAGTTGGAAGGCCCGATGACAACGGATGCACTCGTTGGCTTCCCCGTGGTCGTTCCTCCATCCTCTGCACCCATTGCAGTAGGTGTTTCTGTCATTCGCCCACGCGAAGCAGTGGCGGCAACTTCCGTCTCCGCCGCGTCTTTTGGTGGCTGCTGGCACGCTGTCTCTCAGTTCGGGGGCAGGGAGCGTCGGAGACCCTTGCTATTGGCTTTGGGAACGGGCCTGACGGCGCTTGTCGGACCTGCTCCGGTCTCTCCGACAGCCTTCCTCTCGCCTTCATCTTGCTTGACGACGTCGACCTGCTCAGCCTCCATCAGGTCTGCGACTGTGCAGTTCAAGGCGGTGCAGATCATGTCCAGGTCGTCGAGCCGGATGGTGATCGGCTTGTTCGACCACAGTGCTGAGACCTTGCTCAGAGAGGGTGTGAAGCCGACTTCCTGGAAGGCGGCCAAGAGTTGGGTGGGTCGCCAGATGTCTTGGCGGGCGGCCACCCAGCGCAGGTTCCACTTCATCGGATCACGCTTCCAAACTCAGTCGGCGAACGGCTCGCCGAGAGGATTCCAGACTTTGTCGTTCGGGGTCTGCCTTGGCGGTAGCAAGGTAGCCGACCGTCGTAGATGCCCATGTATGGCCCAAGAGAACCTGCACGTCCCAGAGGGGCATGCCGGCCTCGTAGTTGTGGGTTGCGCAGGCGTGTCGCAGAAGGTGGGGGAAGAGTTCCGATACCGGCCCGTTCAGGTGTTCACGGGAGGCGGCCTTGAGTGCCGAGCGGAATGCATCGGGGAGGAGGGCGGGGGAGACCGGCGAGATAAGGGAGTCGGGAAGCCGTTCCGAGGGGAACAGCGGGGCCAGGGGATCTGTCGGGTCGTCGTTGAATTCTCCGCGAACTTCTTCGATGTACCACCACAGCAATTCGCGACCTTCTTGGAAGAGGAAGGCTTCGCGTTCGCGTGGACCAGATCCTTTGGATCCCTTCCCCTTGACCAGGAAACGGCCCCATTTACCGTTTTCCCAGTGGACGTCACCGATCCGGACACCGCACAGTTCCGCAGCTCTGGTGCCAGATATGTAAGTGAGCTTGGACATCACGTAGTTGCGAGTTGCTATGTGGTACTTGCGTGCGCTCGGCAGGGAGTCTCGCCAGGAGCTGAAGAAGTCCTTTGTGGCCTGAGCGGATGGCGGGATTCTGAGACCGAAGTCGCCGCGGTGACGGGGCCTGTTGAACGTATCGATCGGAGACTCGACTGGAACCCCGAATCGGCGCAGGATTTCCCCCGCGTATCGCTGTTCCAGAAAGGCGAAGTACCCGTCGATCTTGGTGATTTTGCCTCGGACCGTGGAGTGCTTTTTCTTACCTGGCCCGGCGAAGTAGCGGTCGAGGTCTCGGGAGGTCAGGCGCCAGGGGACGGTTCGGTAGAACTCGCAGATCTGGATTACTGGCTGAACCAGATTCTCCAGGGAAGCTGGAGCGAGGCCAGCGACGTCCCGAGCCCAGGTGTACTCAGCCAGGGTGTCCTGGAACAGGGCTCGCTCGTCCTCGGGCGAGGCGCCCTCGGCTGCTCTGCGCTGCAGCGTCAGCACGTCGGCCAGGCCCGCCACCGACCCGCCGGCCTCGTCCTCGTTCGTGCTGCCGCTGGCGATGAGGGAGAAGCGGCGACTTCCAGAATCCGACACGAGACGTCAAATTACTGGTTGAACTCCTGGAATCTGCGAGTAATCGTCAAATCTTCACAAGATCGAGAGAGGGCGTCATGAGGGGCCTTGACCAGCCTGAACAGCTCAGAGAAGCGACCGAGGCAGTCCAGGGAACCCAACGGATCTCCACTATCCAGCCCGCCGGCACCCGCTCGGCCGACCTGAAGAAGTTCGGCCACCGCAGCCCGGGGAGTGCGGGATGACCACGCGTCAGCGGCACATCGCCCACCTCCATCTGCATGCTGCGCTGAGCGAGGCTCAGTGCACCGATGTAATCGAACTAGTGTCCGGGATCACACCTCACGTACAGGCTGTCCCGCCCGACGCCGTTCAGCTCGACCTGACGTCGGCACTCAGATATTTCGGTCTGTCCCCCTACGACGTCGTTCAGTTGGCGAAGCTCCGCCTGAAAGCCCTCTACGGCATCGACAGCAGCGCCGGGCTCGCGGGCAACCGCATGCTGGCAGCCATGGCGGCCGACGCGTCCGCCCCGGGAGACACCACCTGGATCCGCGACGGGCAGGCTGCCATTTGGCTATACCCCCGCCCGGTCACCGCCCTGCCGGGGATCGGGCGGGCAACAGCGGAAACGCTCCACAAGTATGGGCTGCACACCATCGGCCAGATCGCCGACATACCTGCGGCAACCCTGCAACGCCTGCTCGGAGTCGGTTCGGCCCGGCTGCTGGCCGAGCGCGCCCGCGGTCACGATCCTCGCCCGGTGAGCCCTTCGGAACCGGCAGCGCACCTGGTCGCCGATCTCATGCTGGAGCGGGACTGCCTCGACCCGGCACAGCATCACCGAGCGGTCTTGGGACTTGCCGACCGGATCGGCCAACGACTGCGTGGTGAAAGCCAGATCGCCGGCCGACTCACGCTCACCGTGCGGTATGCCGACCACAGCTCCACCACACGTACGCGCGCGCTGTCGGAACCCACCAACCACTCACCAGTTCTTGCCGCAACTTCCCTGAGCTTGCTGACCTCCCTGGGGCTGCAGCGGGCACGAGTCCGGGCCTTCGCCATCCGCGCCGACCGCTTGATGCCGGCCAAAAGTGCCTACCGTCAGATGTCTCTGGATCCTGGTGATACCCGTGCCCGCGCAGCCGAAGCCGCTGCGGATCGTGCTCGCCGACGCTTTGGGCCGGAGGCTGTACGTCCAGCAGCTCTGGCGGACTGACAGGCTTGCGGCAGTTGTCCGGCTGTCCAACGCGAGAGGCACCATTCGGCCGTGCCCCAGGGCTGAGGCCCAGGAGCGGTGCAGTCCTCGGGATCAGTAGCCGTAGCGGCTCTTGATGTGGCGCCAGAAGTCGCGGATCATCCACTTGTCGAACTCGGTGATCTCCGTCGCGGTTCCGGCGTTCATGATGAAGCCGCCGACGTCGGGCGTCGGGGACGCCGTCGGTCTTCGCGACAGGTTCGGCACCACGAGTTCCGTGAATTCCGTGCGGACGCGCCAACCGGGCCGCGTCTGCCCGGTCTTGGTGCGTTCGCACGCCTGTGCCATCATGACCGCCTCCAGCTGAGGGATCACTCTGTGAGGGCGTATTGCGCGAGGTTCCGGCACGACCCACCACCGACACGGCGACCCGTCCGCCCGGAACCGGCCCGTCCGTGACCGAGCTGGTCGACGCGGCCCGAACCGGCGACGCCGACGCGCAGGCCGCCCTGTTCAGCGAGTATCTGCCGCTGATCTACAACATCGTCGGGCGCGGCCTGCACGGGCACGCGGACGTCGACGACGTCGTGCAGGAGACCATGCTGCGCGCCATGCGGGCACTGCCCGAACTGCGCGAACCCGAGCGGTTCCGGTCCTGGATCGTGGCCATCGCGATCCGGCAGATGCACGACCACAGGCGCCGGAACAAGGCCGCGCTGGCCCGCCACACGCACGTGGCCGACGCGGCCGAAGTCCCCGACCCCGTCGGCGACTTCGCCGAACTCGCCGTCGACCGCCAGACGTTGTCCCGGGCCGGCAGCGATCTGCTGGAGGCGAGCCAGTGGCTCAGCGACGAGCAGCGCCGGACGCTGGCGCTGTGGTGGCAGGAGACCGCCGGGCAGCTGACCCGTGCCGAGGTCGCCGAAGCGCTGCACCTGAGCGTCCCGCACACCGCGGTACGCATCCAGCGGATGAAGGCCAAGCTCGAAGCGGCGGTCGGAGTGCTCGCCGCCTGGCGGGCCCGGCCGCGGTGCGCCGGACTCGACTCCCTCGCGGGCGGTCGCCGGGGCGTGCCCGAAGGGCGGCTGCTGACCAGGCTGGAGCGCCATGTGGCCCAGTGCCCGCAGTGCGGGGCGGCGGTCGCCTGCCGGTCGATCGACGACCTGCCGATCCGGATCGGCGCCCTCGCCGTCCCGGCCGCGCTGGTGGCGGCGATCCCGAGGCTCGCAGGGCAGCACGCCGTGACGCCCGGGCCGGTGTCCTCGCTGCTGAACACCCTGCACCACGGTCTGGCCCGCGTCTCGGCGAAGTCGGCGACCGTGGCCGTGGGCACGACGGCGACACTCGCCGTCGTCATCGGTGTGACGGTCCATCAACTACCGCCGCACGCCCATGGAACCGACCCGGCACAGGGTCCGGAGCCGACCGCAGGAGCCCCGCACCAGCCTGGCCGCGCCTCGTCCGCTACGACACCGTCCGCCACCCCGACGACCGCGTCCCGGTCCTACGCCGGCGTCACCACCGCCGACTACTACGTCGCCCCCACCGGGGACGACACGAACCCCGGCACCCTTGCCCGGCCTTTCGCCACGATGACCCGGGCCGTCGCCAAGGCCCGCCCGGGCCAGACGGTCGCCGTCCGCGGCGGCACCTACCACCCCGCCGGGACGATCACCCTCACGTCCTCCGGCACGGCCGGGCACCGGATCACGGTGAGCAACTACCGTGACGAGAAGCCCGTGTTCGACGGGTCGGGCATCCCGGCCGCCGCCGGCACTCTCATCGCCCAGAGCGGCGGACACGTCACCGTGCAGGGCATCGAGATCGTCAACTCCCCAGGGAACGCGTACGTCTGCACGTCCTGCCACGACGACGTCCTCGCCCGGCTCGGCGTGCACGGCAACGCGCGGACGGGACTCGTGCTCCACGGCGCCGGGACCCACGACAACCTGATCCTCGACAGCGACTTCTACGACAACCATGAGACCGGGTCCACCGGCGGATACGTCGACGGCCTGGTCCTCAACGACGGCTCCGGCAGCGGAAACCGGGTCCGTGGATGCCGGATCTACGACAACTCGGGCGACGGCGTGGACCTCAGCGGGTTCGGCGACGCCGTGACCGTCGAGCACAGCTGGGCCTTCGGCAACGGCGTCGACCGATGGGGCATCGCCACCTTCTCCGGCGGGGGCAGCGGGTTCAAACTCGGCGGCGACGCGGGGCTCCGGGTCGCACACGTCGCCTCGAACAGCGCCGCCTGGGACAACGCGGGCTTCGGATTCACCGAGACCGGCGGCTCGGGAACACCCCGACTGACCAACGACACCGCCTACCACAACGGCGCGGCGGGCTTCGCCTTCGTCTCCTCCGCCGCGATCCTCCAGCGCAACCTCGCCCTGGCGAACCACCCCGACGACTGGCTGGGCAGCCAGGCCCGGCACACCGGCAACTCCTGGGACCAGCCCGGCTGGACGGCGGCGGCACTGCACACCGCCGACGCCGGCTCGGCGACCGCCCCACGCCGCCGCGACGGGCAACTGCCCACCACGTCCTTCCTCGGCAACAGCAAGGACCCCTCCGTCGGTGCGGTGTTGACATCCTGATCAGTGGTTTGGCTCTGCCTGGAATTCCGCAGATGACAGGATTCGCCACCGGCTGCCCGTGATGATCAAGGTCGGGATCTCCCGCGGTCCGAATGGCGCTTCACCGGCGGCTGTCTTCCCGTCGTTCGCCCAATGCGTCGCTCCGGGCGTGGCTACTCAAGGTATTCGCGCGTGACGCGTGGAGTGTCCGGTGCACAATAAAATCAAGCGAGTGCCGTGCAGTCGGCCCCATGAGCTCACTGACGGCGGCTCCTGCCGTGCAGAGAGAAGGAACGATGGGCGAGCACGGTGTCGCCTCGGCCGCGGTGGATGCCAGGGGCCTGGTCACCGCGTGGAGTGCCGGTGCTTGTCGCCTGCTCGGATACGAGCCCGGGGAGATGCTGGGCCGCGGGGTGGGCACGCTGCTGACCGGTGCCCTTCCGGCCTCGGCCCGGAGCTGCCTCGCCGAGGCGAGCCACTGGCGCGGCCCCCTTCACGTACGGCATCGGGACGGTCACAGCGTGGCGCTGGAGCTGGAGGCGCATCCGCTGCTGGACCTGACGGGCGAAACCCAGTGGTTTCTGACGGCCACGGTGCCGGAGCCGGCGGCGCAGCTGCGACGGCGGGCGCTGGAGCAATTCCCCGTCCCGATGGCGCTCTTCGATCAGGACGGGCTCGCTGTGTCCGTGAACTCCGCCATGGAAGCGGCGATGGACAGGCCTGAATCGGTGCTGGTGGGCCGACGGGTGGGGGAGTCGGGCCGCGGGCTGCGGCGGCTGCCGGGCTTCGAGGGGCTCGACGACGCGGTCGTGCGGGTCCTGAACACGGGTGAGCCGATGCCGTACGAGGCATGGCTGCGCGCGCCCGGCGAGCCCCGGGAGCACGCGTGGCTCGTGTCCCTCAGCCCGCTCAGGGACGACGCGGGCGAAGTGCGGGGTGTCTGCCTGGCGGCGATGGACAGCACGGAGCAGTTCCTGGCCCGCCGACGGCTGAGCGTGCTCAACGAGTCCAGTGTCCGGATCGGCTCCACCTTGGATGTGGCGCGCACCGCCGAGGAGCTGGCGGAGGTGTGCACGGATCATTTCGCCGACTTCGTCATCGTGGACCTGCTGAACTCGGCGCTGGCCGGTGAGGAAGAGGTCCCCCTGCCCGGCGCCGGACCCCTGGTCTTCCGCCGCACCGCTCAGCGGTCCGTGCTGGAGGGATGCCCCGAATCGGTGATCCCTCTCGGCAGCAGGCACACCTACGACGAGGACTCGCCGCCGGGCCGCGCGCTGACCACCGGCCGGGCCCTGCTGTACGCGGCCGAGGACGTCACCCGGCATCAGTGGGCGGCGGGATCGCCGGAGCGGGCCCGCAGTATCGATGTCTACGGCATCCACTCGGCGATGGCGGGTGCCGTTGCGCGCCCGCGGAGTCACCCTCGGCCTGTCGATCCTCGTCCGCCACCGCACACCGGAGCCCTTCGGCCAGGACGACCTGCTGCTGGCCGAGGAACTCGCCGCCCGTGCCGCTGTGTGCGTCGACAACGCCCGTCGCTACACCCGCGAACGCGCCATCGCTCTCGAGCTGCAACGCAGCCTCCTTCGTCACCACGCGTCCCGGCATGCGGCCGTCGAGGTCGCGTCCCGCTACCGGCCGGCGAGCTCCCGCGCCGGGATCGGCGGCGACTGGTTCGACGTCATCCCCTTGTCCGGAGCGAGAGTGGGGCTGGTGGTGGGCGATGTCGTCGGCCACGGTGTGCAGGCCTCCGCCACCATGGGCCGACTGCGCACGGCCGTACGCACCTTGGCCGACGTGGACGTGGCTCCGGACGAGCTGCTCACCCGGCTCGACGACATCGTCCTGCACCTGGACTCCGAGACGACGACGGGTGACGCCGAGGGCGCGGACGGTCCGGGCGAGATCGGGGCCACCTGCCTCTACGCCGTCTACGACCCTGTATCGCGCCACTGCTCCATGGCCCGGGCCGGCCACCCGCCTCCGGTCCTGGTCGCCCCGGACGGCGAAGCCGAATTCCTCGACCTGCCGGTCGGGCCGCCGCTGGGCGTCGGTGGTCTGCCCTTCGAGACCGCGGAGTTCGACGTCCGTGAGGGCAGCGTGCTCGCCCTCTACACCGATGGTCTCGTCCAGGCACCCGACCGCGACATGGACGACGGACTGGCCCTGCTGCGCCAGGCCCTCGCCGGGCCGGGCGCTCCCCTGGAAGAGACGTGCGACGGAGTCCTGCGACGCCTGCTGCCGGACCGTCCCGCCGACGACGTCGCCCTCCTCGTGGCCCGGACCCGCGCGTTGCACGCCGACCAGGTCGCCAGCTGGGATGTTCCCGCCGATCCGAAGTTCGTGGCCCAGGCCCGCAAGCTGGCCTGCGATCAACTTGCCACCTGGCGGCTGGAGGACGTCTCCTTCGTCACCGAACTCGTCGTCAGCGAGCTGGTCACCAACGCCATCCGCTACGGCGGGTCCCCCATTCAGCTGCGGCTGATCCGCGACACGACGCTCATCTGCGAGGTCTCGGACTCCAGCAGCACCGCACCCCATATGCGCCGGGCCCGCGCCTTCGACGAAGGCGGCCGGGGCCTCCTGCTCGTCGCCCAGCTCACCCAACGCTGGGGCAGTCGCCACACCCGCGCGGGCAAGATCATCTGGGCCGAACAGGCCCTCCCCGACCGGGCGGTGGCCCCATAGACCCGTGAGCCGCGCCGCCGGTGGCCGCCCGGCTGCTCCGCCGAACCGTCTATCGCCGCTGGTCGCGTTGGGCGGCGAGGCGAACGGTGGCGTTGGCGGCGCCGTAGCCGCGGTAGCCGCCGGTGCGCTGGACGAGTTCGCCACCGCCCTGGGCGAGGCGGCCCGGCTCATCTCCGACCAGGGTTCAGCCACCCGCTGAGCCCCGGCCTCTGACCCGGAGGGCAACGGCCGCGCCGTCGGCTGTTCTGTTGCCCGGCGTCGAACTCGGCGGCTGCGTCCGGGCTTTGTGGCCGCACGCGGGCTCCCGGCGGCGTTGCGCGACTCCGCTACGAGCTCTGTTCGCCGCCGGCTGCCGCGGTGTCCGGCTGTTCGTCCTCGACGTCCCGGTCGAGGGTGGCCGCCCAGCTGGCCAGCAGTTTGAGGCTGTCGTGCGCGGGGGTGCCGGGTTCGGCGCTGAGGGCGGTGAGGGTGAGGCCGGGGTCGGTCGGGATGGGCATGGCCTCGAAGGGAAGGGCGAGTTCGCCGACCGCGGGGTGGTGGAAGTACTTGATGCCGGTCTGGTGCAGTCGCACGTCGTGGGCGGCCCACAGGGTGCGGAACTCCTCGCTGCGGGTGGAGAGTTCGCCGATGAGATCGGTCAGGTCCCGGTTGTAGGGGTCGCGTCCCGCCTCGGTGCGCAGCAGGGCCACCGCTCCGGCCGCCTGACGTTCCAGCTGGGGCAGGAAGTCGGCCGCGCCGGGGTTGAGGAACTCGTACCGGGCGAGGTTCACGGGCCGGGCGGGGTCGGCGAAGACCGGGTCGTACAGGGCGCGGCCGAGCCGGTTGGTGGCGAGGATGTCGAGACGGCCGTTGCGGATGAAGGCCGGCGCCTCGGTCATCGCGTCGAGCAGGTGCTGAAGAGCGGGACGGATCGGCTGCGAGGTCCGTCTGCGGGTGGGGCGGCGGGTGGTGTTGGCGGTGCGCGCGAGGTCGTCCAGGTGAGCGCGCTCGGCTTCGTCGAGCTGCAGGGCTCGGGCGAGTGAGTCGATGACGGTCTCGGAGACGCCGGAGAGGTTGCCGCGCTCCAGACGGGCGTAGTACTCGGCGCTGACGCCGGCGAGCAGTGCGACTTCTTCCCTGCGCAGTCCCTTGACGCGGCGGTTGCCGGTGTAGGCGGGCAGCCCTGCCTGCTGGGGCGTGATCTTGGCACGGCGACTGGTCAGGAACTCGCGTACCTCGCTGCGGTTGTCCATGGCTTCGAGGCTACGACGGCCTGTCCGGCCGTGTCTCCGGCCGAAGGGTGTACTGGCAGTACACGTATCAACGAGTCCTTCCACGCGTGTGTGACCTGCAGTTTCATCGGTAGTGACGCAAACGGCGCCAGGTCGGCCGGCACCGCACCGCCGCCCCTGCGACAGGCGACCGACGAGCGCCGTCGAGCCACGTGAAAGGACATGAACGATGACGGAGAAGACCCCGCCGGGCCCGCGCGAGCTGTTCGGGGACTTCGCTCCCGCACTGGCCGGATACAGCGAGGACGTGCTGTTCGGGCAGGAGTGGAAGAGCCCGGAGCTGTCCCCGAGGGACCGCAGCCTGGTGACCGTGGCCGGCCTGATCACCAGCGGCAGCAGCGAGCAGCTCACCTTCCACATCCCCCTGGCCAAGCAGAACGGCGTCACCGAAGAGGAACTCATCGGGACGATCACCCACCTGGCGTTCTACGCCGGGTGGCCCCGGGCGATGTCCGCCCTGAACGGGGCCCGGGAACTGTTCCGCAAAGCCTGACCCCCCTTCTCGCCCGCAGGTTCACCCATCACGGCCGCCCCGCCGCGGCCGACGTAAGGAGCAAGCACCAGCATGGAGATCCTCAAGCAGCCCGCGACCATGAAGCTGCCTCCCCACATGTTCGCCGGCGACGTCTGGGCGGATGTCATCTACCGGGGCGAGGAGCCCTCCCGGGCGAGGGCCAACATGGTCCGCTTCGCGCCCGGTGCCCGCACCGCCTGGCACAGCCACGGCCTGGGCCAGACCCTGCACGTCGTGTCCGGAGTCGCCCTGGTCGGCACCCGGGACGGCGTGATCATCGAGGCCCGCCCGGGCGACACCATCGGCTGCCCGCCCGGCGAGGAGCACTGGCACGGCGCCAGTCCGGACCAGTTCATGGAGCACATCGCGCTGTGGGAGGGCGACGAGGTCGACTGGCTGGAGCACGTCACCGACGCCGAGTACGGCGGCCCGCGCACCAGCCTCCGTACCTCGCACTGAGCACAGCCGACTTGCGCCGATCACAGCCAACAGAAGCGTGAGCCTCAGCGGCGGCTGCACGCTCACCCTCACCGTGCGCTACGCCGACCGCACCTCGACGACCCGCACCCGCACCCTCAAGGAACCCACCGCCCACTCGGCCGCACTGACCAGGACGGCGTACGACATGTACGAGGCCCTCCGCCTCCAGCGCGCCCGCGTCCGCGCCCTCGCCCTGCGCGCCGAGTCCCTCACCCCCGCCGAACAGGCCTCCTATCAGCTCACCTTCGACCCGGTCGACGAGAAGGCCCGCCGCATCGAGGAAGTCACGGACCGGGTGCGGGCGAAGTTCGGGGCGGGGGCGGTCTTTCCGGGGGCCTTGGCGGCGTAGACGTCAGCGGGTCCACGGGGGTGCGAGACGTGTCCCGTCGGCCAACTCCGCCTCCAGGCCGATGGAGGTGGTGACCCAGGTGATCGCGGTCCGGTCGGTCGGGTTCTCGACGGCGAGCGTCGCGCCGGGGTTGATGATCAGCGTGTCGCCCGCAGCGATGCGGGTGGCCCGACCGTCGAGGGTGACGAGCAGCTCACCGTCGAGCACGTGCAGGATCTCCTCCTTGCTGACGGTGTGCGCGGGCGCTTTGGTGCCGGGTGGGATCTCTCCGCGCCAGGCGCACAGTTCCCTGCTTCCGTTGAGGGACGTGGCATACGAGACGAACCGGGCGCCGTGCATCTCGTGGACCACGGCTTCGGACGGGCGGATGACGGGCATGGCGCCTCCATATGGTCAAGTAACTTGACTATATGGTCAAGCTGCTTGACCAGTCTGTCAAGGGTGTTTCAATGCCTTCGTGCAGAACTCCGAGGCCATCGCCCTGTCCGCCGCTCTGCTCGCCGTCGCCGGTGAGCTCACCCAGCGCATCCATGAGGGTGTCGTCGCCCGTGGCTTCGAGGGGGTGCGGCCCGCGCACGGGTTCGCCTTCGCGCGGCTCGCTCCCGACGGTGCGACGGTGACCGAACTCGCGGTCCATCTCGGCGTCACCAAGCAGGCGGCGAGTCAGCTCGTCGACGAGGTCGTGCGGAAGGGGTATGTCGAGCGGCGGCCGCACCCTGTGGATGCGCGGGCTCGGCTGGTGGTGTTGACCGAGCTCGGGTGGGCCTGCACCCGGGCTGCCGAGGAGGCCGCCGCCGAGGTCGTGCAGGGGTGGATCGGTGTACTCGGTGAGGGTGAAGTGCGGGTGTTGTGCCGACAGTTGGGGCGTATTGCTCCCTATGGTCCTGTCAGGCCCGCCTGGTGATTGTTTGTCGATGGCTACTGACGAGTCAGTTATCGCTGGAAGTTTTTACTGACGCGTAACTTCACACTTGCGCTACTCGCTCGTAACTTGACGAGTGAACAGCATCCTTCGTGATCCGGATCACAGGGCGTAAGGCCATCGCAACTCCCTTGAGCCGCAAGGAGATCACACGATGCTGCCCTGGAAACGACTGCTCAGACCCCTCGCCGCACTGGTGCTGACCGCCGCGGTCGCCACCGGCGCCACGACCGCCCAGGCCGCCGACAACAGCACCAGCAGCGGCTGGAACGACTACTCCTGCAAGCCCTCCGCCGCCCACCCCCGCCCCGTCGTCCTGGTCCACGGCACCTTCGCCAACTCCGTCGACAACTGGCTGTCCCTCGCGCCCTATCTCGAGGACCGCGGCTACTGCGTCTTCTCCTTCGACTACGGCCAGCTGAACGGCGTCCCCCTCATCTACGGCCTCGGCCCGATCGACCAGTCGGCCGGGCAGCTCTCCGACTTCGTCGACAAGGTGCTCGCCGCGACCGGCGTCGCCAAGGTGGACCTCGTCGGGCACTCGCAGGGCGGCATGATGCCCCGCTACTACCTCAAGTTCCTCGGCGGAGCGGCCAAGGTGAACGCCCTGGTCGGCATCGCCCCCGACAACCACGGCACCGACCTGGACGGCTTCACCGACCTGCTGCCGTACTTCCCGGGCGCCGCCGACCTCATCTCCGCCTCGACCCCGGCCCTCGCCGACCAGATCGTCGGCTCCGCCTTCCTCACCAAGCTGAACGCCGGCGGCGACACCGTCCCCGGCGTCCACTACACGGTCATCGCCAGCAAGTACGACGAGGTCGTCACGCCGTACAGCAGTCAGTTCCTGAGCGGGGCCGATGTGCACAACGTCCTGATCCAGAACCTGTGTGCGCTCGATCTCTCCGAGCACGCCCTGCTCGGGCTGACCGACCGGATCGCCTTCCACGAAGTGGCCAACGCGCTCGACCCCGCCCACGCCACCACGACCACCTGCGCGTCGGCACTGAGCTGACGGTGGCGGATGCACGATTCGGGGCCTGTCCAGCCTGAGCCGCCGGACAGGCCCCGTCCTTGTGGTGGCCGGACTACCGGCCGTGCCGCCCGCCGCCGCCGGTCGTCGCGCGTCGGCGGACCGAGGCGAACAGCGCCGCCGCACCGAGGGCCAGTGCGGCCGCACCGCCCATGGCGAGATACGGGGTGCCGCCGCCGGCACCCGTCTCGGCGAGGTTCTGTGAAGTGCCGGCTGTCTTCGGCGAGTTGGCGGTGGCCGCTTCCGTGGTGGTGGTCGGTTCGGCCGATGTCGACGCGTCCTGGTCGCCGTGGCCGTGGTGCTCGACGGTGGACTTGTCGGCGCCCGCCTCGATCTGCTCGTCGGACGGCGCGGAGGCGGAGGGGGCGGGTACGGAGGGGGCGGGCGACGCGCTGGTCGTCGTACCGCTGCCGCTCGTGTTGTCACTGCCGCCCGTGCTGCCACCGCTTCCGCCGAACGTCACGTCCGAGCAGGAGTAGAACGCCTCCGGGCTGTCCGAGCGCTGCCAGATCGCGTACAGGAGCTGCTTGCCGGAGCGGGTGGGGAGGGTGCCGGAGAAGGTGTAGAAACCGCCGGACGCGACCGGGTCGGTGGCCGTCGCCACCGGGTGCTCCAGGTCCAGGTCGGACCAGGCCAGCGGCTTGGTCGGGTCGTAGCCGGACTTGGTGAGGTACACCTTGAACGTGCCCTTGTGCGGGGCCGTCACGCGGTACTTGAAGGTGTACGACCCACTGCGCACGCTCGTCGCCGGCCAGTCGGCGCGGGCCAGGTCGAGGCCCTTGAACTCCTCGTTGTTCGCGCTGCACAGCTTGCCGTCGGGGATCAGGGCCTGGTGCCGGCCGTCGGCGTCGCCGATGCGGATGCCGTTCCAGTCGTAGAGCGCCTGGGTGCCGCCGGCCGCGACCGCCGCCTTGCACGCGTCCGATCTGGGACTCTCCGGGTTCTCCGCGTAGCACTGCGCGACCCTGCTGACCGGGTCACCCATCGTGCCGTGCGCCGACGCGGGGACGGCGGCGAGGGCGGTCAGGGCGAGCGGGGCCACGCCGAGGACGGCGAAGGCGGCGACCTTGCGGCGGCGTGCGGGCATGCGGGATCTCCTCGGAACGGTTCGTCCTGACGGATGCGGCGGGCGCGATCAGAAGCTAGTCCCAAGAAACCTTGAAATCGCCTGCTGGAGGCGGGTGGTGGAGATCCTTATGGTGGCGTTAAGGGAGTGCTCAGACTGGGATCAGGTAAGTAGCGTGCGCGGCATGGAACAGGACGAGATCCGGCCGGCGGTCGCCGCCGACGTACCCGCCGTGAAGGCCGTGACCGATGCCGGGTATCAGCACTACATCGAGCGCATCGGGGTGGTGCCGCAGCCCATGCGGCGCGACCACGCGGCGAACGTGGCCGCGGGGCAGGTGTTCGTCACGGGCGACCCCGTGGTCGGCCTCGTGGTGCTGGAGGAGCACGAGGACCATCTGTACCTCGACAACATCGCCGTCCACCCCGACGCCCAGGGGACGGGTGTGGGGCGACGGCTGCTGCACTTCGTGGACGCACGCGCGCGTGCGCTGGGTCTGCCCGAGGTCCGGCTCTACACGAACGCGTTGATGTGGGAGAACCAGAAGATCTATCCGAAGTACGGCTACGAGGTCGTGGAGCGGCTTGTGGACGGTCCCTACGACCGCATCCACTACCGCAAACGGCTGGACTGACCAGGGTTGGTCACCCGTCCGGCCACCACGTTCGTGCGATGTCCTCGCGCACCTCCGGGCGTCCGGCGGGACGCGCGTCGGCCTCTTCGCGGACCCTGCGGGTGTCCGTCTTCTTCAGGGGCTTCTGCACAGTGGTCCGGCGCATGGCTGCCTCCTTCAGGGCCACCGGGTTCCGCGTTCTCACGGAGGTAGACCCTTTTCGGGAGAGTGACTCATCGGTCGGGGTCTGTCTGTGGTGGCTGTCACGAATCGACTGTCAGTGGCGGGTGTCACTCTTGGGCGCATGACGAACGACCGGGATGGACTGAGCAGGGCGGCTGTGGACTGGGACGCGGAGGCCGCCACCTTCGACGACGAACCTGATCACGGGCTGCGCGACCCTCAGGTGCGGCAGGCCTGGGCCGAGCGGCTGCGCGGCTGGCTGCCGGAGCGGGCGAGCGATGTGCTCGACCTCGGCTGCGGCACGGGCAGTCTGTCGCTCCTCGCGGCCGAGCAGGGACACCGGGTGACGGGGGTCGACCGTTCCCCGGCCATGATCGACCTCGCGCGAGCGAAGCTGGCCGGGCGTGACGCGGTGTTCCTGGTCGGTGACGCGGAGGTGCCGCCGGTGGGGGAGCAGCGGTTCGACGTGGTTCTTGTACGGCACATGGTGTGGGCGCTGGGTGATCCGGGGCGGGCGTTGCGGCAGTGGCGGGGGTTGCTGCGGCCGGGTGGGCGGCTGGTGCTGGTGGAGGGCGTGTGGGGGACGGTCGACCCGGCGGGTATCCCGGCCGACGTGCTCACCGGACTGCTCGCATCGCTCCACGTCCAGGTGCGTGTGGAGCGGCTGTCGGAGGAGGCGGTGTTGTGGGGCAAGGACGTGGATGACGAGCGGTACGTGGTGGTGGCCGTGAGCGACTAGAGGGGTGGAAAGGGGGGCGGTGTCTCGGCTGCGGGTTCGTTGTGGCTGGTCGCGCCCGCGCGGCGGTGCCGCGACATGTCACGCCCCGCGCCCCTTGGGTCGGCCAGCTGCTCCAAGTCGTGCAGTGCCGCCTCTGCCGCTGACGCCGCCTCCGGGTCTCGGTCTCTCAGGCCGCTGGCCTCGAATTCGTCCTCGTCCAGGCGGCGTACGTCCTTGCCGTCGGCGGAGACCCAGAGGTCCAGGTCGAGGTCCTCCACGACGAGCTCGGTGCCGGTGAGGGTGGCCGGGCGGGTGATGTCGCAGTACCAGCCCTTGAGGGTGCCCTCGGCGTCTCGGACCTCCTTCACCGCGTACCAGCGGTCGCGCCAGTAGTGCTCGGTGAAGACGTCTCCGGGCTCGAAGCGGACGAAGCCGAAGTCGCGGGTGCCGGCGCCCGCCCAGGGGGCCCGTACGGTGATGCGGGTGCCGTCGTCGTGGAGCAGCTCGGACTCGTAACGGATCTTCGTGCGACCCGCCTTGACGAGAACGACGGTCAAGGGGGGTGCCGGGTCAGCCGAGTGAGCGGACATAGCGCACCTCCGTCGCCATGATGTCGTAGCCGAACCACTTGTTGATCGCGAGCATCGGGCCGTTGTCGGTGTCGTTGCCCGTGAAGGCATGGGTGAAGCCGGCGGTGCGGGCCCGGTGCAGGGAGTGGTTCTTGGTGAGTTTGGCCAGGCCCCGCCCGCGGAAGTCGCGGGCCGTGCCGGTCATGGCGGTGGCATAGCGGCCGGTCGCGGCGTCGGTGTGGACCGCGCTGAAGGCGGCGGGACGGCCGTCGACGAACGCGATCGTGGTCAACTCCCGGTCCAGCATCGGGTGTCTCCAGTTCTCCTCGATCCAGACCTCGTAGTCGGTGAACTCGGTGTCCACGTCGCTCGGTTCGTCCGACGTCGTCTCCGCGTCCAGCTCGAACAGCGGGCGCGGATCGTCCGCGAGGTCGGCCGCGCTGCGCAACTCGACGCCCGGGGGCAGGGGTTGGAGCGGAGGGAGGGTGCCGGCCGTCAGGTCCAGGCGGAGGAAGTGGGCCGAGCGGCCGGCGCGGTAGCCGTGCCGCTCGGCGAAGGACCGGTCGGCCGGCTCGTCCAGGACCCAGGCGAAGAACTTTGTCGCGCCGTGCGCCGTCAGGTGTTCCTCCGACGCACGGACCAGGAGCGTGCCCGCGCCCCGGTGAACGCGGTCCGGGTGGACGTAGATGTTGAGCATGCCCAGGCCCGGCTCCGGGCTGTCGTGGGCCAGCTGCACCTGGGCGGTGCCGATGACCTCGCCGTCCTCCTCCGCGACGAGGGACCTGAAACGGGCCTCGGGGTGGGAGTGGGCGAGGCGGTGGAGGATCCCGTCCGGGGTCCAGATGATGTGCGGAAGAGCGAGATGGCGTACCTGAGCGAAGGCCTCGACGTCGGGCCGGTCGTCGGGGCGCAGATCGCGCACGTTCACAGTCATGTGCGCGCACGCTACGTGGGGACACGCCCGGGCGCCCCTCATTTTTCGGTGGGTGCGGGAGAATCGGGGCGTGACCTTGAAGATCCATATCGACGACAGTGCGGCGCCGTACGAGCAGGTGCGGTTGCAGATCTCCGAGCAGGCTCGGGAGGGGGTGCTGCCGGTGGGATACCGGCTGCCGACCGTGCGGGGGCTCGCGGAGTCACTGGGGTTGGCGGCCAACACGGTGGCCAAGGCGTATCGGGCGCTGGAGAGCGACGGGGTGATCGAGACACGGGGACGGAACGGAACGTACGTGGCTGCCGCCGGCTCGGCCGCGGAGCGTGAAGCGGCCTCGGCCGCTCAGGCCTACGTCGAGCGGGTTCGACGGCTCGGGTTGGACGAGGAGGCGGCGCTGGCGGCCGTGCGGGACGCGCTGCGGGCGGGATATGAGAAGGGCTGAGGGGAGTTCGGCACCGCCGGAACGCGCCGTCGTCGTTGATCGCCGTTCGGCGGAAAGAAGAGACGTGCAGTTCACGGGGTGCGGGTGACGGAGACGTCTGTCTTGCGGGCGGCCCCCGCGAACCTCGCCGCGTCCTCCACCGCCGCTCCGTTCGGGTCGTTGTTGAAGTACGCGTACACGTCGTCGTCGGCGGCCCAGGTCTCCGCGAGCCGCCCGGCCCATGTCTCCAGCGACCGTCGCCCGTAATGCGGCCACGCCTTCGCCCGGCCTTCGTGGAAGCGGACGTACCCCCAGTCGGCCGTCCGCCACAGTGGTGTCACCGGGCGGGCCTGGACGTCGGCCCAGCACAGGGCGGCGCCCCGCGCTTCCAGGACCTGCCGTACCTCGGGCGTCCACCACGACTCGTGCCGTGGCTCCACCGCCACCCTCGTACCGGACGGGAAGCAGCGGAGACACGCGTCCAGCAACCCCGCGTCCGCCTTCAGGGTCGGCGGCAGCTGCAGCAGTACCGGGCCGAGACGGTCGCCCAGGCCTGCCGCATGCGTCATCAGGCGCTCGACCGGCTCCTGCGGATCCCGTAGCCGCTTGATGTGGGTCAGATACCGGCTCGCCTTCACCGCGACCACGAAGTCCCCCGGCACCCGCTCCCGCCAGGCCTCGAAGTTCTCCCGTGTCGGCAGCCGGTAGAACGCGTTGTTGATCTCCACCGTGGCGAAGTGCTCCGCGTACTCCTCCAGCCACAGCCGCGTCGGACACTCGGCCGGGTACAGAACACCCCGCCAGTCCTTGTACTGCCACCCCGACGTTCCGACGAACAGGGTCATACATCCATCAAAGCACCCGAGGCCCCGACCTACAGATACAGACCCGCGTCCGCCCCGTCCCGCGGCTCCGGCAGTGCCGTCGGTGACGTCCCGCGGCGCAGGGCGTACAGCTCCGCCAGTGTGGCGCCCTCGCGACCCACGCCGTCCTCCGTGCCGAGCCACCCGACCGCCTCCCGGCGGGTGAGCGGGCCCACCTCGATGCGGGCGAGGCAGCGGCCGGGGCGGACGACGGCCGGATGAAGGCGTTCCAGGTCCTCGTTGGTCGTGACGCCCACCAGTACATTGCGGCCCTGGCCCAGCAGGCCGTCCGTCAGGTTCAGCAGGCGGGACAGGGCCTGGCCCGCCGTGTGCTTCGCCTCGCCGCGGATCAGCTCGTCGCAGTCCTCCAGCAGGAGCAGGCGCCAGCGGCCCTTGCCCGTCGAGTCCTCCTCGCCGATCGCGATGTCCATCAGATAGCCGACGTCGCTGAAGAGCCGTTCCGGGTCCAGGACGCAGTCCACCTGGCACCAGTCCCGCCAGGAGCGGGCGAGCGTGCGCAGGGCCGAGGTCTTGCCGGTGCCGGGCGGGCCGTGGAGCAGGAGCAGGCGGCCGGCGATGTCCTCCGGGGTCGTCTTCATCAGGCGGTCCATCGCGTCCGCGACCGGCCCCGTGTAGTTCTCCCGGACCTCGTCCCAGGTGCCGGCCGAGATCTGGCGGGTCGTGCGGTGCGGGCCGCGCCTGGGGGAGACGTACCAGAAGCCCATCGTCACGTTCTCCGGCTGCGGTTCGGGCTCGTCCGCCGCGCCGTCGGTCGCCTGGTCGAGGACCTTCTGCGCCAGCTCGGCGCTGGTCGCCGTGACCGTGACGTCGGCGCCCCGGTTCCAGCGGGACACCAGCAGAGTCCAGCCGTCGCCCTCGGCCAGCGTGGCGCTGCGGTCGTCGTCGCGGGCGACGCGCAGGACGCGGGCGTCCGGGGGCAGGAGCGTGGCGCCCGACCGTACGCGGTCGATGTTCGCCGCATGCGAGTACGGCTGCTCGCCCGTCGCGAAGCGGCCCAGGAACAGCGCGTCGACGACGTCGGACGGCGAGTCGCTGTCGTCGACGTTGAGCCGGATCGGCAGCGCGTCGTAAGGGTTCGCAGACATGGCGTCCATGATCCGGCACGAGGCGGCCGCGTGCACCCGGTTTCCGTAGTGCGCCGGGTGTGTCGGCCGTGTCCAGAGAGTCCGTTTGTGTGTAATCCGTCCTGTTGCAGAGCTGTGCATCCACAACATCTGCCCTCCACGGACTTCACACCGTTACTGTTGCCCTCGATGGGACGTCATGGGTGGAATTCGGGAGCCGGGGGAACACTGCGGTGGCGGCTCACCGCGCTGCTCGGCGTGGGCGTGGCCGCACTCGCACTGATCGTGACCCTGATCAACACGCTTCCGGACAGCGGCGGAAGCACCAAGGGCACCTCCAAGAACGGCGCCACGGTGCACGGCACCCCGGTGACGCCGAAGGACCAGGACAAGCCCGAGGTCGGCTGGGGCTTCACACACACCCAGTACAGCGCCGACGAGGGCAGCTCGACCGCCACGGACCGGGTCGAGAAGCTGCTCTCGGACGCCGGAGGGCTGCCGCAGGACCAGGCGATCATGGGCTGGGGGGCGGACAACCCCGAGCCGGTGAAGGGGCGTTACGACTTCGACGCGATGGACCGCCGCATCGACTTCATCCGCAAGTCGGGCGGCAGCCCGGTCGTCACCCTGTGCTGCTCCCCGGACTGGATGAAGGGCGGCAAGTCCGGCGTCGACAACACCAACTGGAGCCAGTCCGCGCTGGAGACGGCCCCGCTGCCCGAGCACTACGCCGACTTCGCCGCCCTCGCCGCGACCGTCGCCAAGCGCTATCCGGACGTACGGCACTTCATCGTCTGGAACGAGTTCAAGGGCTTCTGGAACGACTCCAAGGGCCGCTGGGACTACGAGGGTTACACGAAGTTGTACAACCTCGTGTACAAGGCGCTGAAGAAGGTCGACAAGGACATCATGGTCGGCGGGCCGTATCTCGTGATGGACAGTGTCGACCCGCGTGCCGACGAGGCCTCGAAGACGTTCAAGGGCGCCTGGGGCGCCATGGACCAGCGGGTCCTCGACGCCTTCGACTACTGGAACAAGAACAAGGCCGGTGCCGACTTCGTCGTGGTGGACGGCTCCAGCTACACGAACGACGACGAGATGCTGCCCGACGAGTTCGGGGCCACCGACAAGCTCACGGCCGTGGGGAAGTGGGTGCGGCGGCAGACCGGCGATCTGCCGTTGTGGTGGGCCGAGTACTACGTCGAGCCCGCCGACGGCAACGACGAGCGCACGGGCTGGTCCGAGACCCGCCGGGTCGCCGTGCAGGCCGCCGGAATGATCGCCATGGTCAAGGGCGGTGCGTCCTCCGGGTTCTACTGGAATCCGGAGGACGAGAAGGGCGACGACTGCCCCGGCTGTCTGTGGACGCCGACGGACGGGTCGGGCGGGGGCCGGAAGCTGCCCATGTTCGATCTCGTCTCCCGGTTCGACCAGGAGTTCCCGCCCGGCTCCCGGTACGAGACCGTGTCCGTCGCCGCCGACGACGTGCCCAACGTGCGCGTCCTCGCCACCGACAAGACCGTCCTGGTGGTCAACACCCTCGACCGGTCCATCAGCGCGAAGATCGACGGCAAGCGGTTCGAGATGCAGGCGTACGAGGTGCGGTGGCTCAAGCGCTGAGCCACCGCACGGTCACTTCATCGTCAGGAACCGCTGGACCAACGAAGCCAGCAGCACCGCCAGCAGCGGCAGCGAGAACCAGAAGCTGCTCTGCAGCCGGCGCAGTTGGCGCACGCTCGGCCGCGTCGCGACCCGGACGACCTCGCGTGCCGTCAGCATCAGGATCAGCGCGAGCGCGGCCAGGGCGCCGACGACCGACCACGGCGTCCAGGTGATCTGCGGCCCGATCGGGCCCGGGTCGGGCCTCGGCACCTTGCCCTCGGGCTGCTTCTTGAGGGCGTAGATCGTGGCGTCCGCGTTGACGTAGACCCTCTTCAACTCCGTCCGCTGGTCCAGGTTCTGGATCAGCCGGGGCTCCCAGGTGGCCGAGTAGCCCACGTCCATCTGGAGGTATGTGATCTGGCTCGAGTTGATCATCAGGTACGCGTTCGGGCCCGCGTCCTTGAGCGCCTTGACCAGCCCCGACACCAGGACCGGGTCGGCCGGTGCCAGCGTCGGCACATAGTTGACCCGTTCCATGTCCTTGGTGCCCCACGGCATCGCCGGCGTCACGTCGTTGACCGTGTCGTTGCTCAGCCACAGCAGGCGTACGGTCGGCTTGTCGTGGGCGTACACGTAGTCCATGGCGGCGACCTCGCCGGGCCGCACCCGCTCGAACGGCTCGTTGCCCCAACGGGCCACCAGGAAGCCGCCCATGAGGAGCAGACCCGCCATCAGCGCGGCCAGCGGAGCCAGGCTCACCCGGTCCTTGTCCCGCTCCTCGGCGGTGACGCCGGCGCGCGGGAACAGGGCGAGTCCGGCCAGCAGGGCGGCGCCGGGCACGGCGAACATGAAGACGCGCAGGGCCATTTCGCCGCCGTACGACTGCATGCCGAAGCCCAGGAACGGGACGAAGGTCAGCACCAGCAGCGACCGCTCGCGGTACTTGTGGTCGCGCCGGCGCCACCAGCCCCAGCAGGCGAAGGCCATGATGAAGCCGGCCAGCAGCACCCGCGTGTACAGGACGAGCTTGTGGGTCGAACTGCCGCCCTGGATACGGCCGGAGACGGACGTGGAGACATTGCTGCCGACTCCGCCGACCCCGCCGAACAGCTCCTGGAAGTGCCCGGACCAGTACGGCTCCGCCATGAAGCCCAGCCAGACGGCGACCAGTACGCCGAACAGGATGGGCAGGCCGCGCAGTTCGCACCTGCCGATCAGGACCAGCACCGCGATCACGCCCAGCATCACGAACGGGGTGAGCTGGTGGGCCGGGACGCTCGCCGCGAACAGGCCGACCAACACGCCCAGGAGCACCGCCTGTTGGCGGCGGTTCGTCGGTTCGACCTCCGCCTCGCCGGGGCGCCGCTTCGTCCAGATCACGTGCGGAGCGCGGAACCAGACGAGCAGGATGGCCACGAAGGCCAGGTAGAGGAGGTAGGTGAAGCCCTGCGGGGAGAAGTAGTCCTGGCCGACCCAGCCGCTCAGGACGAAGATCCAGATACCGGTCCACTTGGCCCGCCAGCTCGCCCGCATCGAGCGCACGAGCAGGAACATCGGGGCCAGATAGAGCAGTTGGATGGTCAGCGGCCACCAGCGGATGACCTCGGTGAAGTCGGTGACCCCGCAGGCCCTGCCGATGAACGCGGCCGCCGCGAAGAAGCCCGGCCAGCTCCAGCGGGCGTCCAGGTCGGGCACGGCGGAACCGGTGCGGTCGATGTAGTCGAGGAAGCCGAGGTGCTGGTAGGCCGTCGGGAAGCGCGGCTCGGTCTCGATCACCGCCGGCAGCGCGTGCAGGGAGACGACCGTTGCGAGCAGCGTGATCAGCAGCAGCGTCTTGTGCTCACGGCCCAGCCACAGCAGCGAGGCGAACACCGCGACCAGCAGCGCCGCACCGATCAGAGTGGGCAGCGGCAGGATCGAGATCAGGCCGAGCCCGCCCATGCGGTCCAGGTCGGACTCGCCGAGCCCCAGTGCCGGCACCCAGTACAGCAGCAGCGCGGCGGCCAGCACACCGCCCAGGACGAGCCCGGCACGGCTGGGGTGCAGGCGCTCGCGCCAGGTGAGCGACGGCGGCTCCGGTTCTCGTACGGCCGCCTCCTCCCGCACGAGCGACGCCGTTGCCTCTCGTACGACCCTCTTGCCCGCGCCGAGATCGAACGTGCCCTCGAACGGCGCGTCCACCTCCGACTCGGCCCGTTGTGATGCCTCGGCCGGTCCCAGGGACGCCTCCGAGCCCGGCTCGCGCCCTTCGACGGGCAGGCCGGGCGACGGCTCCGAGCCCGGCTTCCGCTTCGCGATCGACAGGCCGGGCGATGCCTCCGAGCTCGCCTTGCGCTCCTCGCCCGGCAGGCCTGGCGCTGTGCCGGAGTCCGGCTTCCGTTCCTCGCCCGCCCGCCCCAGCGAGACCTCGGAACCAGGCTCTCGGTCCTCGACGGGAAGCCCCAGCGGCGCCCCGGCCCCCGGCGGCCCCAGCTCCGGAAGCTTCGCCCAGGTCGGCCGATGGTCCGGCCGTACGACCGGCGTCCCCGTGGGCGGCGTGCCCGGGCCCGGGCGCACGTCCGGCCGGCGTTCCAGGTGGTCGAAGTCGACGTGGATGCCGAGGGCGAGGGTGTCGGTGTCCAGTGCCCAGGCCGGCCCGCGCCGGCGCGGCTTGGCGGTGGCCGGAACCTCGCGCGCCCCCAGGTCGGCGAGGTCTCCGTCGGGTGCCGTGTGCTCGGGCACCTCGGCGGCCGGGGCGGCCTTGATGGTCCGGTACAGCCTGGGTGCGGCGATGGTGACGATCAGCGCGAGCGAGGAGATCTCGGCGACACCGGCACCGGTCAGGCCCATCCGGGGCAGGAGCAGCAGGGTGAGGCCGAGCACCAGCACGCACAACAGGCCCTGCAGCCAGGCGAGTCCGGCGGTGCGGCTCTGCGCGCGCAGCACCGCGAAGTACGTCTCCATGACGACGCGGAGCAGCGCGCCGATCGCGAACCAGCGCAGCAGCGGGGTCGCCGCGTCCGCGTAGCCCTGGCCGAAGACGCCGAGGATCCACGGTGCGCCGATGAAGATGAGCCCGCAGATCGGCAGCATGATCCGCGCCATGCGCTTCAGCGCCGCGCGGGTGTTGGCGGACAGCCGGCCCGGGTCGTGCGAGCCCTCGACGGTCAGTGAGGCGCCCATGTTGATGGCGAGCAGGTTGACCGTGCCGCCGATCGTCGTGGTGATGTAGAAGTAGGCGTTGTCCGTGGAGCTGACCTGCGAGGCGATGATCACCGGCACGAGGTAGACCACGGCGAGCGAGAACAACGAGCCCGTGTAGTCGCCGCCGAGGAACCTGCCGATCTCCTTGACCGTCGGCGGACGCGCGTGGTCCTCGGTCGCCTTGATGTGCCGGGGGACCAGTTTCCGGAACACCAGAAGCCCGAGCGGCACCACGGAGGTGGCGATCGCCAGGACCCAGGAGACGAAGACGCCGCTCGTCGGCATCGTGGTCGCGAGTCCGACCAGCATCCCCAGCTTCACCGCCGAGAACACCGTGTTGCCGACCGGCACCCAGGGCGCGCTTCTGAGCCCGGTCAGCACACCGTCCTGGAGCGTGAGCAGGTTCCAGGCGGCCACGGCCATGATGAAGCCGAGGCCCTTGACCGACCCGTGCAGGAACCGGTACGACGGCCCCCAGGTGTCGAGGGTCAGCAGGAAGATGCCCGCCGCGAAGCACACGACGACGCAACTCGCCGCGTAGGTACGGAAGATGAGGCGCCCGGTGGAGCGGCCCGCCACCGGGATGAAGCGGGCCAGGGCGCCCGTCAGGGTCACCGCGGTCAGTCCGGCGAGGAGCTTCATCGCGGCGATCGCGGCCGAGCCCTGGCCCACCGCGGACTCGGAGTAGTAGCGGGCGGCAATGAGCCAGTACCCCAGGCCGAGCACGGCGGAGATGCCGGTGTTCAGCATCAGGGCGTAGGCGTTGCGGAACAGCGGGCTGCCGCCTGGGGATCTGCCCAGGCCGGGCAGGCGAAGACGGCGCCCCGACTGCTCGGGCGCCTCGGTCGGGGGCGACGCTGCCTCGGTCGTGGTCGTCGTGTCAGACACGGGAACGAATGGCCTTCCGGCGGACCTGTCGTGCTCTGCGGACCATGGCGTACCCCTTGGTGAGGGCACGGTCCCTGGCGAAGTTGCGGGCGATCGCGCGGCCTTCGACCAGCCGCTCGAACTCCTCGATCCCGGTGCTGCGGCGCACGGTGACCCGTTGCAGGGCGTACGGGCCCTGGCGGCGCCGTGCGAGGGCGTTGCCGACGGCGAGTGCCTGGGCGTACCCCGTCTCCCGGACCGCCTCGCGGACCCGGCGGCTGGAGTAGCCGTACGGGTAGGCGAACGAGGCCGGTACGGCGCCCAGTTCGTCGGCGAGGATCTCCTTGCAGTGGATCAGCTCGTGCCGGAGCCGGTCGTCGTCGAGCTGGTCGAGCTGCGGGTGGGTGTGGCTGTGACCGCCGATCTCCACGTCGGCGGCGGCGAGCTCGCGCACCTGGTCCCAGTCCAGCATGGTGTCGAGGCCGCCTCCGGTGTCGTGGGCGCCCCGGAGCCAGCCGGTGGAGACGAACAGGGTGGACGCGAAGCCGTGCTTGGCGAGCACGGGCAGGGCGTGCCGGTGGACGCCCTCGTAGCCGTCGTCGAAGGTGATCAGGACGGGCCTGGGCGGCAGCGAGCGACCCTTGCGCCAACTCGCGGCAAGGTCGGCCGTGTTGACCGGTGTGAGGCCCAGGTCGCCGATCAGCGCCAGCTGCTCGGCGAACGCCTCCGGCGCCACCGACAGCTCGCGCGTGGCGTCGTTCGGCGCGGTGGCCACCGAGTGGTACATCAGGATCGGCACCGGTGCTTCAGTCATGAGATCCCCCCTTGATCTCGACGACGGATCCTCCCTCGATTTCGACGACGGAGAACGTCGCTCCGCCACGTCGCGCCCGCACACTCCCGACCACATACCCGCCCGCCGCGGTCAGCACCCCGGCGACGATCGCCCCCGCCCGCCCCGCACCGCCCGGCCGGGCCAGCGCGGCGTCACGCAGACCGCGCACCACACCGGCCGGCAGCACCCGGGTGGTGTACCGGCGCTCCGACTCAAGTCCCTTGTCCGTGCCCACACTTCGCGCCACCAGCGCCTTCGACAGGCCTTCGGCGTACGCCCGCGTGCGGAAGTACCCGAAGTGCTCGCGCGCCTCGGGCACCCGGTGATGGATCACCGCACGGTCGTCGATCAGCAGGATCGCGTCGGGTCTGGCCCGGGTGAGCCGGATGCAGAGCTCCGTCTCCTCGCAGCCCAGCGGGCGCTTGTCGCCGTCGCGCCCGATGCCGGTCGCGAAGCCGCCCGCCGCGTCGAACGCCGTACGACGAAAGGAAGCGTTTCCTCCGAGGACATTGCGCACCCGGACCCGGCCCGGCGGCAGCCCCTTGTAGGTGCAGCCCACCACCCAGTCGAACTCCTCGGGGAACCAGGCCGGACGGCGGCCCGACGCCCAGATCGGCATCGTACGGCCGCCGACGGCCATCACCCGCGGGTCCGCGTAGCCGTCGGTGAAGCGCCGCAGCCACTCCCGCTCGGCCACGGCGTCGTCGTCGAGGAACGCGATGATCTCACCGCGGGAGGCGGCGATACCGGTGTTGCGTCCTGCGGACAGACCACGGGGGCCCGCGTTGGCGAGCACGCGGACCTCGCCGGACTCCTCGAAATCCTTGTATTCCTTGGTCAGTCGGTCCAGCAGGGCCGGATTGTGGTCGACGACCAGAAGGGTCTCCAGCGCGGGCCGGGACTGCGTCCGCACCGAGGAGACCGCCGCGAGGATGTCCTCCCAGCGGTCCTCGGTGTAGACGCAGATCACGACGGAGACGTCGAGATCGCTCAAGACGCTTCTCCCCGGGCCGAGTTGACCTGCACCGGATCGAGGTCGACCGAGGCGAGCATCGGCGAGTGGTGCTCCTGGCGGCGCAGTTCACGCCGGTTGGAGCGCTCCCCGAGGATCACCCTGAGCACCCGGATCCCGTCCCGCACGGCCCGCAGATTGCTCGTGCCGTGGATGCGGAGGTACTCGTAACTGGGGATCTCCTGCACCTTCAGCCCCGCCTTGACCACCCTGATGTTGATCAGGGTCTCGATCTCGAAGCCGGTGCAGTCGAGGCTGATCTTGTCCAGGCAGTGTCGCCAGAACGCGTTGTACCCATAGCAGAGATCGGTGTAGCGGGCGCCGAACTTGCGGTTGACGATCGTGCACAGCGCCCAGTTGCCCATCTTGCGGATGAACGTCATGTCGTCGGTGCCGCCGCCGTTGGCGAAGCGGGACCCCTTGGCGAAGTCCGCGCCCGAGACCAGGGCGGAGACATACGAGACGATCTCGTTGCCGTCGGCCGAGCCGTCCGCGTCGACCATCACGATGATGTCGCCGGTGCACGCCTCGAACCCGGTGATCAGGGCATCCCCCTTGCCCTTGCCCTGCTGCTCGACGACCTTGACGTCGGGCCACAGACCGCGCGCCACTTCGACGGTGTCGTCCGTGGAGTTGCCGTCGACAAGAACGACCTCATGTATCCAGTCGGGCAGCGTCTTGAAGACGTAGGGGAGATTCTCCGCCTCGTTCATGGCGGGGATCACCACACTCACCGGTGGCGTGATGGCCAGGTGAGAAGAGATCGGCCGGTATTCGCTGGCAGCTGACGGGTCCTGACCCGTTGTCGCCGGCCGAAGAACAGAACTCATGAGTCTTGGTCCCTCTCGTCCGGTGGACCGCCCGCCCCCGGGCGGCCCGGCTACGTGTCCGGTTCGAAAGGGGGGTTCACGCCTAGGGCATGCAGAAATGGTTCTTGTGCACGCCGAAGCGAGCTGGCAAAGCTGGCCGTCTGCCGCTGAGCAGCAGCCGGTCGCGCGGCACGACTCGGTCACAAGTGCGGTCACCGAGCACGGCACCCCCCTACCGCGCCCCGCTCCGGAAACCACCGCGGTCCTTGAGCCCTCCCCTAGAGCCGCTTGATGATGGTCCGATGCGGGTGAGATATACGACGGTATTGATGATTGAACCCTTATGGCAAGGCCTGGAACCAGGCCTCACGTTTTTGTTGGTTTGACCGTTACGAAACTTAGAAGAAGAAGGAGACAACTGATCACGGTCACGGCGATCACTCCGCCGCGCCAGGACCAGCGATGGACGGCCAACATGCCCTGTGCGACCAGCATGTTGAGGACGACTGAGCCCGCCACGGCGGCGAGGGCACGGCCGAAGGGTTCCAGCCCGCGCAGCGCCGCCCCGATGGCGGTCGCGGGTGCCGCGAGCAGGAAGAACAGGGTGAGCGGCCCGCGCAGCGGCGAACCGGAGTCGACGAACGTGAGCAGTGCGCCGAACAGCCCTACGGCCGTGGCGGCGCCCGCCAGCAGTGGTGACAGGTCCCTCCCCGGTCCCTGTCGTGCCCGCTCGGCGTCCCGGTCGTTCGGTGATCTCTTGATACGGATGGTCTGCATTGGCGACTTTGCCCCCCAGCGCGCCGGATGCCAGGCTTCAATGTCGCGCAGCGTCAGACGGGGCGTCAAGACACCGAGGCGGCGGACACCAGTTCCTATGCACTCTTGAACATGTCCGGACGGACGTTCCCCGGAGGCGCCGGCCGCCTCCGGGGAACGGTGGTTCGGGTCCGGCTCCGCGGTACTACGGGACGAGCCTCAGAAGCCTGTTCGGCGAGCCGGTGCCCGCGCTGGTCACCACGCCCGAGGTGGCGCCGTTCACCAGGGCCGAGGCGACCGTGGCCGGGGAGGCCGAGGTGTGGCTCGCCAGATAGACCGCCGCCGCGCCCGCGACGTGCGGGGTCGCCATCGACGTACCGGAGATGGTGTTCGTCGCGGTGTCGCTGGTGTTCCAGCCCGCCGTGATCGAGGAGCCCGGCGCGAAGATGTCCAGGACCGAGCCGTAGTTCGAGTAGCCGGCCTTGGCGTCCGCGCTGGTGGTGGCGCCGACCGTGATCGCGGTGGAGACGCGGGCCGGGGAGTACGAGGAGGCGTTGGCGGAGCTGTTGCCCGCCGCCACCGCGTACGTGACGCCGTCGGCTATGGAGTTGGCGACCGCCGTGTCCAGCGAGGAGGAGGCGGAGCCGCCCAGCGACATGTTGGCGACGGCCGGCGTGGTGTGGTTCTCGGTGACCCACTCGATGCCGTCGATGACGCCCGCGGTGGTGCCGGAGCCGCTGTTGTCGAGCACCCGGACCGCCACGATGTTCGCCTTCTTGGCGACGCCGTAGGTCGAGCCCGCGATCGTCGTGGCCACATGGGTGCCGTGGCCGTTGCCGTCGGAGGCCGTGGTATCGCCGTCGACCGCGTCATAGCCGTAGGAGGCACGGCCGCTGATCTGCGCGTGGGTGATGCGGACGCCGGTGTCGACGACATAGACCGTCACGCCGCCGCCCGCGCTGTCCGGGTAGGTGTACGTCCCGGAGAGCGGAAGCGCGGCCTGGTCGATGCGGTCCAGGCCCCAGGGCGCGCTGGACTGCGTGGTGTCGGTCAGCCGCACGCGCTGGTTCTGCTCGACGGAGGCCACCGACGGGTCGGCCGCGAGTCTCCTCGCCTCGGTGGCCGAGAGCGTGGCGGTGTAGCCGTTGAGCACGGTGTCGTACGTCTTCCTGACCGTGCCGCCGTACTCCTTGATCAGACTCTTGCCCGCGCTCGACGTTGCCTTGAGCCCGGCGGTCTTCTTGAGCGTGACGATGTAGCTGTCCCTGATCGCGGTGGGGGAGCCGGCGGCCAGGACCTTGCCCTCGGCCGGGGCGGCCTGGGCGGGCAGGGCGGTGAGCCCGCCGACGAGGGCGGCGGTCGCCACGGTGGTGACGGCGGCGAACCGGAGTTTCCTGCTACGCAGTTGTGCCATGACGAGGGAGTCCTCCTCCAGGCGGCGCGCGTCTGGGTCGAACGCGCGGCTGTGGGGGGGTGTGCGCGGTCGCGCACACAGCCTGGAACGTCGCGTTCCCGTTCAAGGCCGAGTAAAGGATCTGCCAAGTACGTGTCTAGAACAAGGGAGTTGAGGGGCTGTCAACAAATCTGTCATGGGCACGTAATCAAACATGTCTTTGGCATGGACACTTCCCGTCAATACGCGTAGTTGCTACGACAGTTGTGGCAGAGATCCTGCTAAAGGGAGGTTCCATGAGACGTTCCCGATTTGCCGCTTACGTCGGCTCGCTCCTCCTCGCTGTCGCCGCCGTCCTCACCGGGACGGGTACCGCCCACGCCGCCGAAGGCCCCTATGTCGCCCTCGGCGACTCCTACTCCTCCGGGGTCGGCGCCGGCAGCTACATCTCCTCCAGCGGCGACTGCGACCGCAGCACCAAGGCGTATCCGTACCTGTGGGCGGCCGCCCATTCACCCTCGACGTTCGACTTCACCGCCTGCTCGGGCGCTCGTACGGGTGATGTTCTGGCGAACCAGCTGGGCCCGCTCAGCGCCGGCACCGCCCTGGTCTCGATCACCATCGGCGGCAACGACGCCGGCTTCTCCGACGTCATGACCACCTGCGTCCTCCAGTCCGACAGCGCCTGCACCTCCCGCATCGACACCGCGAAGGCGTACGTCGACTCGACGCTGCCGGGCCGGCTCGACAGCGTCTACGACGCGATCAGCGCCAAGGCCCCGAACGCCCATGTCGTCGTCCTCGGCTACCCCCGGTTCTACAAGCTCGGCACCACCTGCGTCGGCCTGTCCGCGACCAAGCGGCAGGCGATCAACGGCGCGGCCGACTACCTCGACACCGCCATCAACAAGGTCGCCGCGAACCACGGCTTCAGCTTCGGCGACGTCCGCACCACCTTCAGCGGCCATGAGATCTGCTCGGGCAGCTCCTGGCTGCACAGCCTGAACCTGCTGAACATCGGCGAGTCGTACCACCCGACCGCGGCCGGCCAGTCCGGCGGCTATCTGCCGGTCCTCACCAGCGCGGCCTGATCAGCCGGAGGGTGACGGAGAGGTACCACTGGGGGAGGCCCCGCCCGTCGGGGTCTCCGCCACACAGGTCACCGAGAACGGCACCGAGTTGGACGTCGTCTGCTTCGGCGACCGCACCTCGACACTGATGGAGTTCCGGAAGGTCCCGCTGCTGTTGTACGTCGTCACGAACGCCCTGTCCTGCTTGGTCTTCCCGCCGCCCTGGGGGAAGGACAAGGTCTTCCACCCCTGGTCCATGACCTGCCCGTCCTTCGACACCCACCGGTAGGTGACCTCGGCCGGCAGCCTGCCCACCGTGAAGGTCGCCGTGAAGGCGGGTGCGTCGCTCTGGGCGGGCGGACAGGTGCCGGAGTAGTCGGTGTGGGAGCCGGTGAGCGTGACGCTCACGGACTGGGGTGTCGTGGTGGAGGCACTGGTGCTGGGGCTTGGCGCCGGACTGTCCGGGGTGGTGTGCGTGGCGGTCGACGAAGTCCCCGTGTCCGTACGGGGGGTGTCGGCGTTGCTGTTTCCCTTGTTGCCGTTGCCGTGGTTCAGCAGCGCGTACGTCAGCCCGCCGATGGCCAGGGCGAGCACCACCACGCCGATGAGCAGGACGAGGCCGGCGCGACGGTTGCGCTCCGGCTGCGGCGGTGGGGCGACCGGGCTCGTGGGGGCCGGGGCGGGGACCGGCTGGGTGCGCCCCGCCGTGGGGTACGGGGTCGGCTCCGGGAAGGCCGCGATCGTCGGGGTGTACGGCGACGTCGGCTCGGTTCCTTTGGAGGGAGTGCCCCCGGCTCCGATGATCCTCAGGTCGTGCTCGGCCCGGTCGGCCGGAATGCGCTCGGCGGGATCCTTGCGCAGCAGCCCCTCGATGACCGGGGTGAGCGGTCCGGCCCTCAGCGGCGGCGGCAGCTCCTCGTCCACGATCGCACGCAGGGTGTTGAGCGGGGTGGCCTGACGGAAGGGGGAGTTGCCCTCGACGGCCGCGTACAGCAGCACGCCGAGCGACCACAGGTCGGACTCCGGACCGGGCGTTCTGCCCAACGCCCGCTCGGGTGCGAGGAATTCGGGCGAGCCGATCACCTCGCCGGTCATCGTCAGCGCCGAACTGCCCTCGACCTGCGCGATGCCGAAGTCGGTCAGCACCACCCGGCCGTCGTTCGACAGCAGCACGTTGGCCGGCTTCACGTCCCGGTGCAGCACCCCGGCCTCGTGCGCCGCCCGCAGCGCGGCCAGCACCTCGGCACCGATGTGCGCGGCCCGCTGAGGCTCCAACGGGCCTTCGGCGTCCAGCAGTTCGGCCAGCGAGATACCGCGCACCAGCTCCATCACGATCCACGGCCGGCCGTCCTGCGTGGCCACGTCGTACACCGTGACAACGTTGCGGTTGGCGACCCGCGCGGCCGCCCACGCCTCGCGCTCGAGGCGGGCGTACATCCGCTCGACGTCCGAGGCCGGCAGCCCCGCGGGCGCCCGTACCTCCTTGACGGCGACCTCGCGGTGCAGCACCTCGTCGCGGGCCCGCCACACCGTCCCCATGCCACCCTCACCGAGAGGGGACAGCAGACGGTAGCGGCCCGCGATCAGACGTTCACTGCCCGATTCTTCCGACACCGACGCCCCCCACGGCATCTCACCTGATTCATTCACAAAGTAGCTCATCCGAGTGCGGATGCCGCCCCTTTGAGGACCAGCCCGGCCCCGAGAGCCACCACCAGCAACGCGGACCCCAGGGGGGCGGTCCGGCGGACGAGGGCGGCCATCGGGTGGGTGGTCCAGCGGGGGCGCCTGTCCAGCACCCGATTCATCCCCGTACCCAACTTCACGACGGCGAACCCGGCGGCGGTCAGGGTGAGGGCGAGACCGATGCCGTAGGCGACGACGAGAAGGAGGCCGAACCAGGCCTGCCCGAGCGCCGCGGCGCCCACGAGGACCACGACGGCGGAGGGGCTGGGAACCAGGCCACCGGCGAAGCCCAGGAGGATCGTGCCGCGGAGGGTGGGGGCGGTGGAGTGGGTGTGGGCGAAGCCGCCATGGGTGTGCTCGATGGTGGTGGAGTGATCGTGCGTGTGCGGGTGGGGGTGGTCGTGATGGTGGTGGTCATGGGGTTGGTCGTGATCGTGGGTGTGGCCGGCCGTGTGCGCGTGCGTGTGGGCCTCGGTGGCCGTCGCCGACGCGGTCTCCGTGTGGGCGGCGACCAGGGCCAGGGAGCGTTCCTCGGTCTCCTCGGCGTCGTGCGTGTGGGGGTGGGGGTGGTCGTGCGTGCGGCCGGTCCCGTGGGGGTGGTCGTGGGTATGGCCGTGGTCGTGGCCATGAGGGTGTGGGTGCTCGTGCCCGTGCTCGTGCCCGTGCGTATGGGCGCGGTTGCGCCAGGCCCGGCGTACGAGGTTCGCGCCCGCCGCGATCACCAGGGCGCCGCTCGCGATGCCCAGCCAGGCGATCACCGAGGGGGTCGCCGCCGAGCCGGCCGTCACCAGGAGGCCCAGGGCGACCACGCCGAGAGTGTGGGTGACCGTGACCGAGGCGGCCAGGGGCATGACGTCCTTGAGGCGGGCCCTCCCGCCGCGGGCCGCTGCCGTCGCCGCCATCAGGGTCTTGCCGTGGCCGGGGGCGAGCGCGTGCATCGCGCCCAGGACGATCGCGATCAGCAGGGCGAGTGCGGCGAAGCCGGCGGTGAGGTGGTGGCGGGCGACCAGGTTGTTCAGGGCCTGCGTCCAGCGGTCGGCGCCGCGCGGGAGGACGGAGGCGGCGGGGGCGTCCGGCTGGTCCTCGACGAGGGCCGGTCCGCCGGGGCGCACCCGCAGGGAGGCCGACGAGGTGTCGGCGGGGGAGGAGAGCAACTCCTTGGGGTAGCTGGTGAGTTCACGCGAGACGGACTTCTTCGGTACGTCCGTCGCACTGAGTGTCATCCGGTCGCCGCGCGCGGTGATCTCGCGCCAGCCGGGGCCGGAGGTGGCGCCCTCGGCGTGGAAGCCGACGGACACGGTCTCGGCCTTGGGGAGCGGCGCGGTGAAGCGGCACTCGACCCGCAGGGTGTTCAGGCCGGCCTGGCCGGGCCGCAGCCGGGCCCTGCTGCTCTCCACGGTGAGCGTGGCGGCCTGCCCGTCGACGGTGGCCTTGCTGCCCTCGGCCGCCTTGTCGCACCGCTCCTTGGCCCACTCCGTCATGCCCAGCCGCTTGATGTCCGGCTTGGCCTGGGTCGCCGGGATCTCGGCGAGGTCCTCGACATGGTCGACGCGGAGCTTGCCGGGGGCGGCGACCAGGCCGTCGTAGCGGTTGACGGTGAAGTTGCCGAGAGGGTGCGCGCTCGCGCTGGCGGAAGGAGCCAGCGCGAGCGCGCAGGCCGCCGTGAGGACGGCCGCGGAGGTGGCCGGCAAGCGACGGGTGTTCACTGGGCCGCCTCCAGGTTCTTGAGTGCCTTACGGGCCTCGCCGGCGCCCAGCGGCGAGAAGCCGGCGTTCAGCTTCAGGGCCTTCTGCAGAGAGCTGCGGGCGTCCTTGGTGTGGCCGGTGGCGCGTTCGATCATGCCGCGGTGGTAGAGGAAGGTGGCGTTGCGGTAGCCGGTCGCCGTGGCCTGCTTCGCGTACGGGAGGGCTTCCGCGTCCTTGCCGTTGACGTGCAGCGCCCAGGCGAGGGCGTCCGCGGTGTGCACGGTGTGGCGGCGGGCCCACTCGGCGCGGGCGGCGCGCAGGGCCGCTGCCTTGTCGCCGTGGTCGGCCGCCGCGAGGGCGGTGTCGAGGTCGGCGTTGACGCCGTTGGCGCGGGCCAGGGCGATCCAGGCGTCGACGAGGGCGTACTGGTCGCGGGCCTTCGCCTTGTCGCCGGCGGCGCCGCGGTCCTCGTACATCTCGCCGAGTTCCACGAGGGGTTGGGGCAGCGGATAGTGCGCGACGAGCTGTTCCATGTCCTTGAGTCCGGTCGCCTTGTCGCCGCTCGCGTACTCGGCGCGGGCGCGGCCCTCCAGCGCCGGGAGGTAGTTGTCGTCGGCGGCGAGGGCGCGGGCGTAGTCGGTGAGCGCGGTCTTGTAGTCGCCCTGGTTCCAGGCGAGTTGGCCGAGCTGGAAGGCGACGTAGGAGATGTCGCCCTTGGTGCTGGCGGTGCCGAGGGCCTGCTCCAGGACCCGACGGGCCGTCTTCACGTCGCCGCGCAGCTCGTGCACGTACGCGTACCGGGTGAAGATCGGGATGCCCGGGCGCCGGGAGTCCGCGGTGTCGGCGGCCTTCGACGCGTCGGCGTAGCGGCCGAGTTCGACGAGGGCGTCGATACGGGAGGAGAGGGCGTTCTGGCTGTAGGGGTTCTCCTTCAGCACCGCGTCGGCGTACTTCAGGGCGTCCTTGAAGTCGTGCCGGGCCGCCGCGAGGGCCGCCTGGCCGGTGACGGCCTGTTCGTTGCCGGGCTTCACGTCGAGGGAGCGCTTCAGTGCCTTGTCGGCCTGCGGGTAGCGGGAGGGGTCGCCCTTGGTGCGGGCCTGCTCGACATAGGCCAGTCCGAGGCCGGCCCAGCTGCCGAAGTCCCTTGGCTGCGCCTTGAGATGGGCCTGCAGGGAGAGGATGCTCGCGTCGATGTTCCCGCTGTTCAGCAGCGCAGGCGACAGCGCGCTGGGCGCGGCGGCGACGGCCGTGGTGCCGCCGTCCCGGATGGCGCCGTACGCGATGGAACCCCCGGTGAGAGCGACGGCCAACAGAGCGGCGAGCCCGGTCAGTTGCCCGATGTGCCAACGCCGGCCGGCGGCCGCGACCCGACGGACGGCGGCGACACGCTCGTCGGCGGAGGCGCCTTCTTGAGGGCCGGCGGAACCGCCCTCCGGCGTGCCGACCGACGCACCCTCCGGGGAGCCGACAGCTGTTTCCGACTCCGGTTCGGCGACGCTCTCCGCCTTCTCCGCACGCTCCGCGGAGCGGTCCGGCTCGCTGTCGTTGGTACGCGGGGCCATTGCCCTCTCCTCAGGTGACGTGCGGTGTACGGAAGTTGTGGCTCGGGGCGGCGCGGCCCGCACCGTGGGGGATGAGTACGTGCGGGCCGCGCCAGTCTGTGGGTGCTACGAGATCCGCGGATCGGGCGGTTGCCGCTCCGAAGAAGCCGCCCGATCCGCCGTTGGGGGGTGGCCTAGTAGACCCGGCTGCGCATCCGGCGCCACCACATGAGGCCCGCGCCGATCAGAGCGATACCGGCCGCGCCGCCGCCCGCGGAGGCCGCGATCAGGGTGGTGTTGTCCATGCCGCCGGCCGACGCGGGCTGCAGGGCGTCACCGAGCTGGTTCTTGACGTCGCTGCCGCTGGTGACACCCTTGGCGGTCGCACCGCGCGAACCGGCCGTCGGGTTGGCCAGGTACGGGAAGTACTTGCCGAAGCCCTTGTCGTTCTTGTCGACCGCGTCGCCCAGGTCGTTCTTGGAACCGACCAGCTCGCCCTCCATGACCTGGAGCGCCTCGTCGATCACGTCGTCGGTGAGCCGGCGCCCGTTCGGGAAGCCCGCGTTGTCACCGTCGAGGACGCCCAGTCGCTTCGGAGAGGCGGTCGGCTCGATGGACGTGTTCAGGCGCAGCTCCTCCGCCGGACGCACGTACGGCGGCTGGTTGAGGCCCTTGACGCCCTTCAGGAACACGTCGACGAGGTCGTTGCGCGGCTCCGACGGCGCCTTGATCTTGTAGATCGCCTCGATGAGCTTCGGCAGCTCGGGGTTGGTGACGTTCTTCAGGAACTGCGCGTCCTCCCAGGGCGAGGACGCGTTGAACTTGTCCTTGTCCTTCAGCGGGTTGACGACCTCGTTGACCAACGGGTTGCCCAGGCGCGAGACCTGCTCGTAGTAGCCCTGGGCGTTCCTTCGCTCGACGGTCGACCAGACGCCGATGACCGGCTGCTTCTTGGACTCCGTGAGCATGTCGGTGGGCAGCTGCAGGGCGATCGAGTTGACGTTGTAGCCCTTGAGGGTGTCCCGGCCGACCTCGGAGAGGTTCCCGCCGTACAGCAGGTCGAAGACGCGCAGGTCGGCGAAGAACGGGTCGTCGGCCTGGCCGGCGAAGGTCTGGCCGCCGTTGGACAGCTTGTAGATCGCCTGGTCGCGCAGCTTGCCGTAGTCGGGCATCGACGCCTTGCCGACGTCCGACGGCGCCACCGGAATGTCGTCGGCGAGCTTGGTCCTCGAGACGACCTTCTGGTTCTTCAGCTTGATCAGGTCGAGGTCGTACGTCTGCGTGATGTTCAGGTCGGGGTCGGTCAGGTTGTTGACCACGCCCGTGTTGTACAGGAACGACTTCTTGTTCTTCGTCTGCGTGCGGAACGTGTAGCGGAGCAGCAGGTCGCCCTGCGCGTCACCGTTGTTGTCGATGTGGATGTCGTACTGCGCGTCGTCGCCGAACTGGTAGAAGTTCGGGCCGCCCGCCGGCTCCTCGAACGGGATGAAGTTCGCAATGACCGTCGTCGTGTCCGGCTTGTCCGGGCTGACGAACGCGTACAGGTCCGTGTTGTCGTACTGGGGCTGCCCCGAGATCAGCGGGGCCTCCCGGTGGCTGGAGGCGGAGGCCGCCCCCGGTTCCAGCGTGGCCACACCGGCGGCCGCGAGCCCGCCGGCGGCCAGCGCACCAGCTATGAGGGTCGCGATGCTCCTGCGTCCCGCGCTGCCCCTGGAGTCAGTTGTCATGCCGTCCGTCCTCAGTCCCAACTTGCCTGACGAACGCTGATTCGGAGCGGTCGCCGGAGTGGATTGGTCGAATCTCAAACGTCTTTACGGCGAACCCTCGATCTTGTTTCAGTCGAGGCGCGAAACTTCTTCGGTGGGGCGCGACTTCATTGGTGGGACATGGACCCGCATTTTGGGCGCGCTGATCCGTACCCCATCCGGAGGTGCGTTCGTTGCGAATGCCTGGTGTGACCGGACGGGGCCCATGCGGGCGGGGAGAGGGGAACCGAGTGGAGGCGGACGAGCTTCTGGTGCTCGTGGCGGGCGGTGACCAGAAGGCATTCGAAGAGCTGTACGGGCTGGTGTCCGGTCCGGTCTTCGGACTGGTGCGCCGGGTCGTGCGGGATCCGGCCCAGTCGGAGGAGGTCGCGCAGGAGGTGCTGCTCGAACTCTGGCGCTCCGCAGCGAAGTTCGACCCCGGACGCGGCAGCGCCCTGTCCTGGATCCTCACCCTCGCCCACCGCCGCGCCGTCGACCGGGTCCGCAGCGCCCGCGCGGCCGTCGACCGTGAGCAGCGCGAGGCCCGCCGGGCCCACCACCCCGCCTTCGACCAGGTGACCGAGGAGGTCGAGGCGGGCCTGGAACGCGAATGGGTACGCCGCTGTCTGGACCGTCTCACCGCCCTGCAGCGCCAGTCCGTCACGCTCGCCTACTACGACGGCTACACGTACCGTGAAGTGGCCGAGCGGCTCTCCCTGCCGCTGGGCACGGTCAAGACCCGTATGCGCGATGGACTCACCCAGCTGCGCAAGTGCCTGGGAGGTGTCGCATGAGTCTGCTCGCCCGACTGCTCCGCCGCGAGGATCTGCACTCGCTCGCGGCCCCCTACGCGCTCGACGCGCTGGAGTCCGGGGAGCGGTACCGCTTCGAGAAGCACCTCAGCACGTGCGACAGTTGTGCCGCCGAGGTGCGCGCCCTGTCCGAGGACGCGGCCCGTCTCGCCTGGTCGACGGCCGCCCCTCCGCCGGCCGCGATGCGCGACCGGGTGCTGGCCGCCGTACGCGCGACGCCGCAGGCGCCGAGTCCGATACCGGAGCACACGCCGCAGCTGCCGCCGCATGTCTGGGGCACGCAGCCCCCGCCGTCGCGCACCCGTGCGCCCCGCGAGCGCCGCCCGTTCTTCGTGCCGCTCGCCACGGCGACGGCCGCCGCGGCCCTCGTGGTCGCCTCCCTCTTCGCCGTGCAGGCCAGGCAGACCCAGGACAAGCTGGACGCCGCACAGTCGCAGTCACGTGAGATCAACCACGTTCTCGCAGCTCCCGACGCACGCGCGGCCACCGGCAAGGACACCCAGGGCCGAAGTATCGGAGTGATCGCCTCCGCATCCGAGGGGCAGGTGATCGTCACCCTCAGCGGATACACCGAGCCACCCAGCGGACGCGTGCACCAGTTGTGGCAGATGCGCCCCCATGCGCAACCGCGCTCCCTCGGGCTGTTCAAGCAGGGCGACACGCCCTTGGTCGCGACCGGCCTCAACAAGTCCGCTACATCACTCGCTGTAACCGTCGAGCCCGACGGGGGCTCAGCACAGCCCACCAGCCAGCCGATTGTCCAACTCGCCCTGAAATCGCTTGGATTCGGAGAGTGACGGTGGAGGGGTCGTCAACACCCTTGCAGGGAAGGTGAATCCTGTGACCGCGATACACGAGTGCCCCACGGGGGCGATAGGGTTACCCTGCCCGGGCCGGGTGGACTCGTACGGGTGGGGAGTGACATGGAACAGATAACAGTGCGCAGCAGGGCGAGGGTCCCTGCGATCACGTGCGGGAGCAGCGCGACCAGTTCGCGCCTCGACCGCCATCTCTCGGTGCTGGCGGGTCCTGCCGTCCCGCAGCGGGAGGCGGCCGAGGCGACCTCGCTGATGCGTGAGCTGACCGCGCGTGACACCACGCAGAACCGCAGTGACAGGGGCGCGCGCGTCCGCAAGGTCTCGCTCTTCGCGCCACTGCGTCGGCTGACTCGTTCGCTGTTCGGCGGGCGCTGAGCCGTACCGGCGTTCCTGCGGCCGGTGCGGTGTCGCGCTTCAGTCGTCCGTCATCCCCACGGCATGCGGCGGTGCACCGGTTCGCAGTCCACCCTCGGGTCTGTTCTGTCATGGAGGGCGTCTTCGGTACGTTCCACCCGCTCGGTACCGAAGACAACCCCCGTTCCCACTCGGCTGTTGAGATCACCGCTCCCCGTGTGCGTACCTCCGCACCGCCAGCGGCATGAATACGGCGATCAGTACCACGCTCCAGCCCAGTGACCCGGCGACCGGATGTGCCACCGGCCAGGCGCCGTCCGTCGGCGCCGGCGCGTTCCCGAACAGGTCCCGCAGGGCCGTCGTCACCGCGCTGATCGGATTCCACTCGGCGAGGGTCCGCAGCCAGCCCGCGAGCCCGTCGGTCGGGATGTAGGCGTTGGACAGCAGCGGCAGGACGAAGGTCGAGGCACCGAGCTGCCCGGCCGCGTCCTCGCTGCGGGTCAGCAGCCCGAGGAAGATCCCGATCGACGTGCAGGCGAACCGGAACAGCAGCAACAGCCCCACGGCGCCCGCCACTTCGAGCGCGCTCCCCTCTATCCGCCAGCCCACCGCGAGCCCGACCAGCAGCAGCGGCACCGTCCCGACCGCCGTGACCACCAGGTCGGCCACCGCCTGCCCGAGCGGCACGGCGGCCCGGCTCACCGGCATCGTGCGGAACCGGTCCATCACGCCCCGGTGCGAGTCGGCGGCGGCCTGGAACATCCCGGTCATGATCCCGCCCGCGGCGGTCGCCACCAGCAGCCCCGGCACCAGGAAGGACCGGTACTCCCGGCCGGGCATGGCGAGGGCGCTGCCGAAGACATAGCCGAAGAACAGCAGCATGTTGATCGGCATGACCTGGGTGAGGATCGCGAGCCCCGGACTGTTGCGGACCCGCCGCAGCTGACGGCCCACCATCGCGAGGCCGTCGTACGTCAACGTGCTCATACCGCGGGCTCCTTGTCGTCCGCAGGCTCCGAAGAGCGGTCGGTCAGCTGGAGAAAGACGTCGTCCAGCGTCGGCGTCCGCAGGCTGACGTCGAGCAACGGCACGCCCGCCGCGTCCAGTTCGCGCACCAGGCGCGGCAGGGTGAGCGTCGAGTCCCGGGTGACCGCGCCGACCGCGTGCCGTTCGTCGTCGAACGACGGTTCCGCGCCCGTGAGTTGATCGAGAACGCCGGCCGCCTTCACCATCACGTCCGCATCGGCGACGACGACCTCGACGTAGGACCCGATCAGCGCCTTGAACTGCGCCGGTGACCCGGTGTGTGCCACTCGCCCCCGGTCCACCAGGGCTATGTCGTCGGCGAGTTGGTCGGCCTCCTCCAGGTACTGCGTGGTCAGCAGCACCGTCGTGCCGTCGGCCGTGAGCTCGCGCACGGCGTCCCAGATCAGTGTGCGGCTGGCCGGGTCGAGCCCTGTCGTCGGCTCGTCCAGGAACAGCACCTCTGGACGGCGGATCAGACTCGCCGCGAGGTCCAGACGGCGGCGCATCCCGCCCGAGTAGGCGGACGCGGGCCGGTCGGCGGCCTCGGCGAGACCGAACCGGTCGAGAAGCTCCCCGGCGCGCTCACCGGGCGCCCGCACCCGGTGCAGCCGGGCGAACAGCCGGAGGTTCTGGCGGCCGGTGAGGTCGCCGTCGACCGAGGCGTACTGGCCGGTGACGCCGATGCTGCGCCGTACGGCCGCCGCGTCCCGGACGAGGTCGTGCCCGGCGATCCGCGCCGAGCCGGCGTCCGGCCGCAGCAGGGTCGTCAGCAGCCGTACGGCCGTCGTCTTGCCGGCGCCGTTCGGTCCGAGGACTCCGCAGACCGTCCCCCGGGCCACCGCGAGATCCAGGCCGCGCACCGCGTGCACCTCGCCGAACCTCTTCTTCAGACCTTCACTAAGTACAGCGTACGTAGAAATCATGTCTCGACCATAGCGCACTACGTACGGTGTACGTAACTAGGATGGTGGTCGAGGTGATGATCGATGGCGGGCCGAGTGGCGGTACCGGAAGTGATCTGGGCGCGGCCCGAGCGGGCGGGGCGGGGGCCGAGGCCCGCGTACACGCGGGCCGACATCGCGGCGGCGGCGGTGAGGATCGCCGACGAGGGCGGGCTGGACGCGGTGTCGATGCGGCATGTCGCGGCCGAGCTGGGGTGCGGGACCATGTCGCTGTACAACTACGTCCCCCGCAAGGAGGACCTGTACGAGCTGATGGTGGACGCGGTCAGCGGGGAGCACGAGCTGTGGGAGCCGTCCGGGGACTGGCGGGGGGACATGTGGCGGGTGGCCGAGCAGACGCGGGGGCTGATGCGCAGACATCCGTGGATGACGCGGCTGATGTCACCGGTGTACGGCTTCAGTCCCCACGCCCTGCGGTACCTGGAGCACTGTCTGGCCTGCCTGGATCCGCTGGAGGCGCGCTACGGCCTGAAGATGCAGCTCGTGGGGATGCTCAACGGGTGCGTGACGCAGTACGTCGCGGCCGAACTGGCCACCGCCGAGCGGACGCGGTCCCTGCCGTGGTCGGCGGAGGAGGAGAGCGCGGTGCGGATCGCGTATCTCGGGAGCCAGGTGGCCACGGGCGCCTATCCGAGGATGGCGGCGGCGTTCGCGGAGGACACGGGACCGATTGATCTCGACGGGGCTTTCGAGTTGATGGTGAACAGGATGTTGGACGCCTTCGCATCCGGAAGCTAGATCAACGCGAACTGGCCTTCCGGGCCTTCCTCGTGGTGGTCGAAGACCGAGGCCGGCTTGTGCGAGGCCTCTGGCGCGGGGAGGACGCCCGCCTTCCGGAGCTCCGCCGCCGTGATCGGGGCCGTCACCGTCAACTCCTCTTGCTGCGGGCGCAGTTCCGCCAGCAGGGCGAGCACCGTGATCAGCTCCAGCAGTTCCGACGTCCATGTCTGCGGCCAGGTCGACGGACGGATCGCCGCCAGCGTTCCCGGCTCGGCCTCCGTCGTCCGTGTCGTGAACCAGTGCTCCAGGACCCGCACCCCCGCCGCCTCGAAGTCCCAGGCCTCCGGTGGTACCGGCGAGATGCGGCCGTCGTCGAGGAGCAGGGTCTCCTCGTCGCGGTCGTAGTCGATCGTGAGAGGGCGGGAGGGGAGGGGAGCGCGGACGTACGGGCGGCGGCCTCCCGGGAGCTTCGGGCGGTCGCCGTCGCGGCGCATCAGCCAGAGCATGCGGTGGCCCGACTCCACACCCCGCGACCACAGTTCGGGGTCCTCGGTGAGCGGGACCGTCAGGTCCGGTCGGACCGTCGCGGTCGCCCAGGCGAGGACGTCCAAGGGGGTGGGGGAAAGGCCGAGGCGGGTGCTCAGGTGGTCCAACAGGCCCGGCGTCAGGTTGGGCTCCGTGCCGCCGGGGCGGCGGTAGAGGGGGCGGATGCGGCCGGGGCGGAGGAGGGGGAGGTGGGATGTGGCCAGGAGGCGTGGGCCGGTCGTGTCGGAAGGCGTCTCGACGACGAAGGTCTGGTGCTCGTCCGCCACCCGCCACAACTCCGGTCGTGCCGTGTCGATCAGGCGGTGGTCGGGGATCAGCCACTGCTCGTCGAAGGGGCCGTGCAGAACGCGTACGGGGTCCGGGCAGGGGGCCGATGCCCGCACCAGCTTCTCCGTGCCGCTCGACTGGCCCGGGAGCTGCCCCACCGCCGTGTGCAGGGTGCGGGAGCGCGTCGGCTCGAACAGGGTCTCCCGGTCGGGGCCGTCCGCCTTCAGCAGCGCGTCCCAGCGGGCCTTCAGGGATGCGGCGTCCGGGCCCGTCGGCCACCCCCGGCCGAGCCGCGGCGGTGCGACGGACCACGGCATGAGGTCCGCCAGCGGCGGAGCGTCGTCGTGCGTCACGCCCCGCATCGTACGACCTGGCACGGACAGTGAGGTCATGTGGCGTCGAGGGTCACCGTGAAGGAGAAGCGGTCGCCGCGGTAGTGGATCACCGCCGCGTCCAACACCCTTCCCGCCCCGTCGTAGGTCACACCCGTGTAGTGCAGGATCGGGCTGAGCAGCGGGACTTGGAGGAGTCTCGCGGTCTCCGGGTCGGCGAGACGGGCCTCCACCGTGTCCGTGATCCGGCTGATGTCCGCCCGTACGACATCCCGCAGCACCTTGGTCATCGGCCAGCGCACCAGGTCCGACGGGTCGATACGGGCCGCCAGTTCGGGACGGACGTAGTTGCGGGCGTGGTTCGTCGGCTCGCCCGTCTTCTCGTCGCTGCGCAGGCGGTGGTACGTGGCCACCTCGTCGGTCTCCGGGAAGTACTCGGCGAGTTCGGGCGGCACGGGCGCGTGACCGTGGTGCAGCAGCTCGGTCGTCATACCGGACTGCTGGGCCACGATCGCGTCCACCGAGCCCAGCAGCCGGACCGGGGCGGCCCGGCGGGCGTCCGGCTCGATGAAGGTGCCCCGGCGGCGGTGCCGGGTGATCAGCCCCTCGTCCTCCAGCTCCTTCAGCGCCTGCCGCATGGTCAGCACGCTCACCCCGTAGTGGCCGGCCAACTGCTCCTCGGTGGGCAGCCGGAGGGGGTCCTGGGGTGAGCGGCCGAGTATCGAGGCGCGCAGGGACTGCGACACCTGGTACCAGAGCGGCAGCTTGCGGTTCAGGACGATCGAGTCCGGCGCGAAGGAGGTCACGGGGCTATCCGTACCGGTCGTCGGCGATCAGTGCAACGGGCGGAAGTGCCGTTCGAGGCCCTGCCACACGGCGTCGTAGTGCTGTTGGAGGTGGTCCGCCTGTGCCGCGTGCGCGGTGAGGGTGACCGGCCAGCGGGTCTCGAACATGAACGCGAGGCCGTCGTCCACCTTCTGCGGCTTCAGCTCGGCGGCGCTCGCCCGGTCGAACGTCTCCCGGTCCGGACCGTGCGCCGACATCATGTTGTGCAGCGAACCGCCGCCCGGCACGAAGCCCTCCGCCTTCGCGTCGTAGGCGCCCTCGATCAGGCCCATGTACTCGCTCATCACGTTCCGGTGGAAGTACGGCGGCCGGAAGGTGTCCTCGCCCACCAGCCAGCGCGGCGCGAAGACCACGAAGTCGACGGCGGCCAGGCCCGGGGTGTCCGACGGGGACGTCAGCACCGTGAAGATCGACGGGTCGGGGTGGTCGTAGGAGATGGTGCCGATGACGTTGAAGCGGCGCAGGTCGTAGACGTACGGGACGTGGTTGCCGTGCCAGGCGACCACGTCGAGCGGGGAGTGGTCGTACGTCGCCTGCCAGAGGTTGCCGCAGAACTTGGTGACCACTTCGACCGGGCCCTCGACGTCCTCATAGGCGGCCACCGGTGCCCGGAAGTCGCGGGCGTTCGCGAGGCCGTTGGCGCCGATGGGGCCGAGGTCGGGGAGGCGGAAGGGGGCACCGTAGTTCTCGCACACATAGCCGTGGGCGGACCCGTCGAGCAGCTCCACACGGAAGCGGACGCCACGTGGGATCAGCGCGATATGTGCGGGCTCCACATGGAGTTGCCCGAACTCGGTGTGCAGCAGCAGTCCGCCCCGCTGCGGAACGATCAGCAGCTCCCCGTCGGCGTCGCTGAAGACACGGTCCATCGAGGAGTTGGCGTGGTACAGGTGCACGGCCATGCCGGTGCGCTGGGTCGCGTCGCCGTTGCCCCCCAGGGTCCACAGGCCGGCGAGGAAGTCGGTGCCGTCGGCGGGGTCCGGGAGGGGGTTCCAGCGCAGGCGGTTGGGGTCGGGGACGGACTCCGTGAAGGGGGCCGTGCGGATCCAGCCGTTGTGGGTGTGGGTGAACGGCGGATGGGCGGCGGAGGGGCGGATGCGGTAGAGCCAGGAGCGGCGGTTGTGGGCGCGGGGCTCGGTGAAGGCCGAGCCGCTCAGCTGCTCCGCGTAGAGGCCGAGGGGTGTGCGCTGCGGCGAGTTGCGGCCCTCGGGGAGGGCGCCCGGCACCGCCTCGGAGCTGTGCTCGTTGCCGAAACCGGAGAGGTAGGTCAGCCCCTCCGCGGTCTTGCGCGCGTCCCCGCTCATGATCGCTCCCTTGCGCATCGATTCCTATGTATCACCGTAGGATTGCGGTTTCGCGGGCGCAAGGGGTGCGCCGGACCTCCTCACCAGGGAGGACGGGGATCAGCCAGAACCAGCCTCCAGGGGGATCCGGCTGTCGGACCGTTGTTCTACGCTCCCGGACATGTCGTGGACGCGGGGACTTCTCGCCGTGCTCGCGGTCTGTGTCCTGATGCTGGCCGGATCCGTGGGGTGCGGCGCCAGTAATGCTCACGAGGGGACGGACGGGAAAGACGGTGCGTCGGTGTCACCTGTGGGCAAGGTGCTGGACGGTACGGACAAGGAGGGCCGGCATCTGCGGCAGGTGGACAAGAACGGTGCGCCCGAGGTCGGCATCGAGGTGCAGCCCGACACCGGCGACAGCTGGGACGTACGGCTGACCGTGCACCACTTCCGCTTCTCGACGGCCGGTACGAAGGCCGAGCCGGTGGTCGGCCGCGGCTTCGCCCGCCTCTACGTCGACGACCGCCTCGTCACCCGGCTGCGCACGACCGGCTACCGCCTCCCGGCCCGCCTGGTCCCGCGCGGCACGCACCATGTCACCGCCCGGCTGTACGCCGACGACGGCACGGTGTGGGCGGTCAAGGGCGAGCCGGTCGAGAGCACGGCCGACATCACGGCGTCGGAGCCCGCGCCGAGCGGGACACCCGGTGGTACGCCGGGTGCGGCCACGCCGAGCGGCACCCGCGGCGGCACTCCGAGCAGCACGCCCGGCGGTACTTCTGGCGGCACGACCGACACGACCTCGATGAGTGCACCGAGCATCAATCTCCGTACCGGGGGGCGAGGTTCACCGGACCGCGTCGGAAAGGCATCATGAAGTCCGTGCCCCAAGCGACATCGCTACGCCGAGCGCCCGTGCAGCGGCGCAGCGCAGAACGGCTCACCAGGATCCTCGACGCCTGCGCCGACCTCCTCGACGAGGTCGGCTACGACGCCCTGAGCACGAGGGCCGTCGCTCTGCGCGCCGGCGTCCCCATCGGCTCGGTCTACCGCTTCTTCGGCAACAAGCGGCAGATGGCCGACGCCCTCGCCCAGCGCAACCTCGAACACTTCACGGAGCGCGTCACCGAGCGCCTCAAGGAGCCCGGCGAGGGAGGCTGGCGCACCGCCATGGACGCCGTGCTCGACGAGTACCTGGCCATGAAGCGCACCGCGCCCGGCTTCTCCCTCGTCGACTTCGGCAACCAGATCCCGGTCGGCGCCCGCGACGCCGAACCCAACCACCGCGTCGCCGACCGCCTCACCGACCTCCTCTCCGGCTACCTCGACCGCGAGCCCGACGACGACCTGCGCCGCACCTTCCTGATCGCCGTGGAAACCGCCGACACCCTGGTCCACCTGGCCTTCCGGGTGTCCCCGGAGGGCGACGCGAGGATCATCGAGGAGGCTCGGGAGATGCTCAGGGCTTATTTGGCGCGGGTGCTGGACTGAGACGGGCGCGGGGCAGCCCTCGCGTTGCTATGGTGATCTGATCCTTGGGTCGTGCATGGGGGGCGGCGATGACTCGGGTGGTCTGCGTTCACGGGGTGGGTCAGCAGTACACGGGGGAGCGGGAGCTGCACGGCCTGTGGTACCCGGCGCTGGGCGACGGCCTGACCCGGGCGGGCGCGCCATATGATCTGGGGCCGGACGACGTCGGCTGTGTCTTCTACGGCGACCTGTTCCGCCCTCCGGGACGCACCCTCGCCGCCCAGGACCCGCCCCTGACCAGTACCGACGTGGCGGAGGGCTTCGAGACGGAGCTCCTGATCGCTCTGTGGGCCGAGGCCGGGCGCACCGACGCCGCCGTCGTACCGCCCGACGCCCGTACCCTCGCCCGCACTCCGCACACCGTCCAGCGCGCCCTGAACGCCCTCAGTCGTTCGCGTTTCTTCGCGGACGTCGCTCTGCGCGCTCTGATCCTGGACCTCAAACAGGTCCGCGCCTACCTGTGCGACCCGGCCGTGCGCGAGGCCGTCCAGCAGCGCGTCACCGCCGCCGTGACCGACCGCACCCGAGTTGTCGTCGGCCACTCCCTGGGCAGCGTGGTCGCCTACGAGGCGTTGTGCGCCCACCCCGAGTGGCCGGTACGCGCCCTGCTCACGCTCGGTTCTCCGCTCGGCGTACGCAACCTCGTCTTCGACCGGCTGTGCGCGGGGGACGGCCGGAAACCCGGAGACTGGCCCGGCGGTCTCGAGCAGTGGACGAACATCGCGGACGAGGGCGACGTGGTCGCGCTGGTGAAGGACCTGCGGCCGCTGTTCGGCCCCCGCGTCGCCTGCCATCTGGTTCGCAACGGCTCCCGGGCCCACGACGCGACCCGCTACCTCAACACGTCCGAGGCCGGCCGGGCGGTCGCCGATGGCTGCGCTCCCGACTGAGGCGCAGGCGCGCGCGGCCTCCGGCGCCGCGCCGGTTGCCCGGCGCTTCCTGATCTCCGCCGCCGTCACCGACGTACGCGCACACCCGGAGGCCGAACGCCCCGAACTCGCCGACGACGTAGGGCGGATCGACGACCTGTTCCTCGGCGAGCTCGGCTACCGCAGGGGCACGGAAGTGGGCCTCAACCCCACCAGGTCCCAACTCGTCGATGCCCTGCGCGCGTTCGCCACTGCACCGGACCGGCGTCCCGAGGACTACGTCGTCCTCTACCTCGCCACACACGGACTCACCGCTGAACACAGCGGACGCCACTACCTGCTCCTGCACGACAGCGACACCCACGACCTGCTGCACACCGCCCTGCCCACCGAGGAGTTGGTGGCCAACCTGTGGGAGGACACCGCCATCGAGCGGCTCCTGGTGCTCATCGACGCCTGCTACTCGGAAGAGGGCGCCGACAAGGCACTGCGCGGAGCCCTGGAGGCCCGGCGCTTCCGGGAACCGGTGACCGAACACGGCAGCACCGGCCTGGCCCTGGTCGCCTCTTCCCGACGCAAGGAGGAGACCTATGTCGGCGCCCTGTCGGCGGCCTTCACCCGGGCCGTGCACCGACAGGCCGTCGCCGGGCACGCGCCCGCCCACATCGGTCTCGACCTGGTGATGGCCGCCATCCGCACCGACCCCGAAGTGCCGCCCGCGCAGCGGCCGGTCTGGTCGCTCGCCGACGCCAGCGGCGGGATACCCGCCTTCCTGCCCAACCCGCGGCATGTTCCGGGCTCGGACGGTCTCAAGCTGGAGGAGATCGACCGCATCCTCGCCCTTGGCAGCCGTGAACGCGGCGCCCGGGAACAGGACATGCGCGACTTCTTCCTGCCGCGTGCCCGAGGGACGGACGTGCCCACCGAGGACGTGTGGAACTTCACCGGGCGGCACGCGGCGATCGGTGACGTCACCGCATGGCTCTCCCCGGCGCGCGCGGACGACCGGCTGTGCGTGGTCACCGGCGATCCCGGATCCGGGAAGTCGTCCCTGCTCGGACTGGTCGCCGTCCTCACCGACCCGACGCGTGCCGCGTCGGTGCCGCGCGCCGGACTGCCCGCCGCGCTGCCCGGCCCCGGCGCCGTCGACGAGCGGATCAACGCCGGCCATCTCTCCACCCGGCAACTCCTCGACGCGCTGTCCGCGGCCGCGGGCTGCGCCGCCGAGTCGCTCGGCGGCATCACCGCCCACCTCCAGACCAGAACCCGCCCGCTCGTCGTACTCATCGACTCCCTGGACGAGGCGCTCGCCCCGCGTGAGGTCGTCGACGAGCTGCTCACCCCCCTCACCGACCCCGAACGCCGCCTCCCCCTGCGGTTGCTGGTGGGTGCCCGCCCCCACGTCGCCGCCCGGCTGTCGGCCTCCGCCCCGCGCATCGACCTCGACTCCGAGCGGTACGGCGACCCGGAGGCCGTCCGTTCCTACGCCCGCAAGTTACTGTGCCCGCCCGGCTCCGCTCTGACGGTCGCTCCGCCCGGTCTGGTGAACGCCGTCGCGGAGGCCGTCGCGGAGGCCGCCGGCCGTTCCTTCCTGGTGGCCCGCATCACCGCCCGCATGATCGCCCGCGAACCGAGCCTGCCGGACCCGCACGACCGGCAGTGGCGGGACGAACTCCCACGGCTGCCGGGCGAGGCCATGGAACGCGACCTGGCACACCGCCTGGGAGCGGAGGCGGGCCGCGCCCGCGACCTGCTCCTGCCGCTCGCCTACGCCCAGGGCGCCGGTCTGCCCTGGGCAGGCGTCTGGCCCCGGCTGGCCTCGGCGATCACCGGCCGCTCCTACAGCGACGACGACGTCGTATGGCTGCGGCAGGAGGCGGGCTCGTACGTGGTGGAGAGCGTGGAGGGCGGCGGCTCGGTGTACCGGGTCTATCACCGGGCACTGATCGAGTACCTGCGGGAGGGGCGGGACCCGCAGCGGATCCAGAGAACGGTGACGGAGGTACTGCGGGATGTCGAACATCCCTATGTCCGACGGTATTTGGCACTGCACGCGGGGGAGGGCGGGGTGCTGGACCCGCTGGTGCAGGACGCCCGTTTCGTGTTGTCCTCCGACCCGGGTCGGCTTCTCGCCGCCTTGCCCCGGCTGCGGACGGCGGACGGGCACCGGGCGGGGCAGGCGCTGCGCGATCTGGAGCACATGCTCCGCGAGCATCAGGGGGCCGGACCCGACCCCGAAGCGCGGGCCCGGCTGCGGCTGGCGGCCGTGTGCCGCAGGGCGCAGCTCCTGGCGGACTCGTGCGACACGGGAGAGGAGCAACTGCCGTGGCGGGCACGGTGGGCGGCGTGGAATCCGAATGAGGGGGCGCGGCGCTATCCGGGGATGACGATCGGGCTCGGGTACGGGATCGTGGCTGCCACCGCCGCCGGGGCGCGGTATCTCGACCTGATGGCGCGGCAGGGCGCGACCTGGCACGACCTGGACGACGGATCGGTCCGCTCGGTCGGCCGACAGCCGGTCGGGTGGTTCCGGGCGACCTTGACCGCACCTCCCCAACTGTCCGGTACGGCCGCCGCGTTGTGGGTCGACCGTGATCGCGTCCTGAAGAAGGGGAGCGTGACGACGGGGGACTACGTGCGCCTGCTTCACCTGTGGGACGGGTACGACCACCGGGAGTACGTGCTGCCGTCGGGCCCGGACTTCGACTCCGAACCCGATCGCCGGGTGCCGGACCCGGGGGAGCAGTTGGTCCTGCTGGCCGGACGGGACGGCACACCCGAGGTGGCGGTCCTGAGGTTCCGCACGGGGCACGTCCTTGTTCACCGGCTCCTCGGACTCCGCCGCTATCCGCCCCTCACCCGCGCGCAGCGCCGGTCGCTGTACAGCTGGGAGATCGAGCAGTGGGAGGAGCTGGCCAACAGGCTGAGTGCCGATGTCCCCGAGGTCCTGGCACCGCAGGGCCCGGGAACACGCATCACCGCTTGCGCGGCGCCCGCCGGGATGCCGGCGATGTCACTCCTGCTGGGTTACGAGGACGGCCACGTCGCGCGGTACACGGCTTTCACCGACGAGCCCATGGCGAAGACGACCACCGGCCACGAAACCGCCGTCACCCACATCGATCTGGTGACCGGCCATCCGCAGGGCCCGCTCGTCGTCACGGCCGGCGCCGACCACACCGTCCGGGTGTCCTCCACCGCCACCGGTGCCCCCGTCAGAACCCTCCTGACGAGCGGCCATCCCATCGCCTCGCTGGCCATACGCCACGTCGGCGTGCAGTGGATCGTCGCCGTGGTCACCTCCGACGGACAGCTGCACCGCGTCGACCTGGACAGCGGACGCCCCATCGGCCTGTCGCAGCGGGTCGACGCAGGGAGGTCCGTGAGGGTCGCGGTCTTCGCCCTGGGATCGAACGACTGTGTGTCCGTCCAGGGCGACAACCGTGGTCTCCAGCTGTACGACCTGGTGACCGGGGACCGCCTGGCCGGGCAGGTCCTGCGGCACGCCGCGACGGCCGTGTGTCTGGCGGGCGACACGGTGTGTGTGGGCGGCTCCGACGGGGTCGTGCGCTTCTGGCCCACGGTCCACGCTGCGGACTCCGTCCATGTCACCGCCCACGATCGCCGCGTCCTGGCCCTGGGAGAGGTCCGCGGCCCGTCGGGCACGCCCGCCCTCGTCAGCGTCGGCGGGGACTACCGGATCCGTTGCTGGGACCTGGCCCGGCGGCACGAGCTGTGGCGGCGCGAGGTGCTGGACCCCGGGCGCTGGGAGGTCCCGCTGATCGGCTGCGCGGCCGTCGGACGCACGGCCGACGGGCGGGACTTCGTCGCCACAGGCGAGTACGGCGGACGCGTGCGGCTTCTCGTCCTGCGTGCCGGACTGCCGGTCGCCGAGCAGGAATTCACCGCCCCCGACATCGTCACGGCGCTGGAGACCGGCCGGGTCCGCGGCCGGGACGTGCTGGTGGCCGGCACCGACTCCGGCCGTATCGTCTGCTGGGACGTCGGCGCGGGCCGCATGTTCGTGTACGGCTCCCTCCCCGAGGAAGCCGTGTGGACCGCGAGTCTCGCCCTCGCCCCCGACGGCTCGGGGCGGCTGGCGGTCGGCGGATCCGACGGGACGGTGCGCGAGTGGTCGCTGCCGACGTGCCGGCCCACGGGGCCACCCCGTCACGCGCACCGGGGTGGCGTGAGCGCACTGGCGTACACCGCGGCAGGGCTCGTCGGCTTCGGCGACGACGCTCGCCTTGTGTCCTGCGTCGACGGCTGGGACCGCCACATGCCGGAGCCGGGTGTCTCCTTGCACGCGACGGACGACGGACTGCTGTGCGGGGACGAGGTCGGCCAGGTCTGGTGGATGCGGGAGACACCCGAGGGGCGGCACGTGGTGGAGGCGCTCGACGCGGTGCGGCCCGTGTCGGCCGTCGCGGCCGTGCCCCAGGACGGTGGACCGGCGGTCGTGGTGGGCGCGGCCGACGGCTCGCTCCAGGTGCGCGACGGCGAGCGGGGCGAACTGGTCCGGCGGCTGCGGCCGGTCGACCACAGCGCGGTGGAACAACTGGCCACGGTGGCCTGGCGCTCACCGGGCCGGGACGTCCGGTCCCTGCTCTTCTCCCGCAGTGAGTACGGCCTGCTGGAGTACTGGGACTTCGGGACCGCGAACACGGTCGCCTCGGCGGGCAGGCCGCTCGTGACGCCGGTGCCCCACCAGCACGAGGGGGCGCGTCTCGCCGTGGTGCCGGACGGGACCGGAGCGGAGTCACTGCTGTCCCTCCACGTGTGGCAGGCGGACTCGCCCCGGTACTTCCTGAACCCGGACGGGGACGGCCGTGTCTGCGTCCACGACGTCGCCCGGGGACCGCTCCCCGATCAGCCGTGCTCGGCACCCGGTGACGAGGGGATCTCGGACGCCGAGCTGCACGCGGTGCGGTGCGCCGGCCGTCTCCTGGTCCTGATGCCCGTCCGCGATGACGTACTGCGCGTGCTGGACACCACCAGCCGCCGCTGGGCATCCTTCTGGCTGCGTGACGACAGCCTGTGGCACGCGCTGGCCCTGGCGCCGGACGAACTGTTGCTGATCGGCGTCAACCGCACCAGGATCGTCCCCTGGGCGGCGCTGCGCGGACGTTTCACCGCACGCGGCGAGAGGCCTCCCGGACACCGCAGGCTGGGCCGCCGATGGCTGCCGGACCGGCGCCCGGCCCCCGAGCCTCGCGTCACGCACGAGTACGAGACACCAGGGCCGGCCAGGTTCGCCGCCCTGCTCCCCGGCGGCGAGGCCTTCGCCGTGGCCGGCTACACCACACTGACCGTCGTCGGCACCCGCACCGGCACGGTCCACCGCACCCTGGACCTCCCGTCCCCGTCCACGGCGCTCACCGTCGGCCCCGGCGGCGAACTGATCGTCGGCACCCGCAACGGACCGATCCTCTTCGACTGAGCCACCCGTCCGGCACCGCCCGGCTCGCGAATTCCCGACCTCACCCCTGACAGGCCTCCCCCGCATCCATACCGATCGGTATGCTCGGCCGCGTACGAGCGTCACAGCCGCCGCCCACCGGGAGGACCCGTGTCCCGCACCGCCCTGCGAATCTGCCCCCTCTGCGAGGCCACCTGCGGGCTGACGCTCACCATCGAGGGGACCCGGGTCACCGGGGCCCGCGGTGACCGTGAGGACGTGTTCAGCAAGGGGTTCATCTGCCCCAAGGGCGCCTCCTTCGGCGCCGTCGACGGGGACCCCGACCGGCTGCGCGGACCGCTCGTGCGCAAGGACGGCGAGCTGCGGGAGGCCACCTGGGAGGAGGCCTTCGACGCGGTCGCGGCCGGCATCCGGGGCGTGGCCGAGCGGCACGGCCCGAACTCCGTCGGCGTCGTCCTCGGCAACCCGAACGTCCACACCATCGCGGGCGGCCTCTACCCGACGGTGCTGCTCGGCGGGCTCGGCACCCGCAGCCTCTTCACCGCGTCCACGGTCGACCAGATGCCCAAGCACGTCTCCAGCGGACTGCTCTTCGGCGACGCCAACGCCATCCCCGTGCCGGACCTGGACCACACCGACCATCTCCTCCTCATCGGCGCCAACCCCCTGGAATCCAACGGGAGTCTGTGCACCGCCGCCGACTTCCCCGGAAAGCTCAAGGCCCTCAAGGCCCGCGGTGGCACCCTCACCGTCATCGACCCGCGCCGCACCCGCACCGCCAAGCTCGCCGACCGCCACATCGCGATCCGGCCCGGCACCGACGCGCTGCTCCTCGCGGCGATGGCGTACGTGCTGTTCGACGAAGGCCTCGTCGATCCGGGCGAGTTGGCGCCGCATGTCGAAGGCCTCGAGGAAGTCCGCGTGGAGGTGCGGGACTTCACTCCCGAAGCCGTCGCCGGCGCCTGCGACGTGGACGCCGACACGATCCGCGCCCTCGCCCGCGAACTCGCCGCAGCGCCGACGGCCGCCGTGTACGGCCGCATCGGCAGCTGTACCGTCCCGTACGGCACCCTCGGCAGCTGGTTCGTCGACGTCCTGAACGTCCTCACCGGCAACCTCGACCGGCCCGGCGGTGCGCTGTTCCCGCAGGCGGCCACCGACCGGACGCCGCGCCCCGCCGGTCCCGGCCACGGCTTCCAGCTCGGCCGCTGGCACTCCCGGGTGAGCCAACACCCCGAGGCCAAGGGCGAGTTGCCGCTGTCCGCGCTCGCCGAGGAGATCGACACCGCGACCCAGCAGGGCGAGCCGATCCGCGCCCTGGTCACCGTCGCCGCCAACCCCGTGCTGTCGGCGCCCGACGGAGACCGGCTCGACAAGGCCCTGGACGGCCTGGACTTCATGGTCAGCGTCGACCCGTACCTGAACGAGACCACACGCCATGCCGACGTCGTGCTGCCGCCGCCCCCGCCCTCCCAGAGCGCGCATCACGACTTCGCCTTCAACACCCTCGCCGTCCGCAACCAGGTCCGCTACACCCGCCCCGCGGTCCCGCTGGAGCCCGGCCGCATGGCCGAGACGGAGATCTTCGCCCGACTGATCCTGGCCGCGACCGGCATGCACGGCGCCGACCCCTCGGCCGTCGACGACCTGGTCATCGGCCAGACCCTGGGCAAGGCGGTCAAGGAGCCGCACTCACCCGTCCACGGCCGTGACCCGAAGGAGCTCGCCGGCCTGCTCACCGGCGAGAGTGGCCCCGAGCGCCGCATCGACATGATGCTGCGCCTCGGCCCCTACGGCGACGGCTTCGGCGTACGACCGGACGGGCTGTCGTTGGAGCGGCTGCTCGCGCATCCGCACGGCATCGACCTCGGGCCGCTGCGGTCGCGCCTGCCACAGCCGCTGAAGACCCGCAGCGGCAAGGTCGAGCTGCTGCCGCAGCCGATCGCCGACGATCTGCCCAGGCTCCGGCGCTCGCTGGACGAGCTGCCGGACGGGCTCGTCCTGATCGGCCGCCGCCATCTGCGCTCCAACAACAGCTGGATGCACAACGTCCCGGCTCTCACCGGCGGCTCCAACCGCTGCACGCTCCAGATCCACCCCGAGGACGCCGAGCGGCTCGGTGTGCGGGACGGGGAGGCCGTACGCGTGAAGGGGGCCGGGGGAGAGGTGACCGCGCCCGCCGAGGTCACGGACGGGGTGCGCCGGGGTGTGGTCAGCCTGCCGCACGGCTGGGGCCACGACCGGCCCGGCACCCGGCTCAGCCACGCCGCCGTCGACCCCGGCGTCAACGTCAACCAGCTCCTCGACGGCAGCCTCCTCGACCCCCTGTCGGGCAACGCGGTCCTCAACGGGGTACCCGTCCAGATCATGGCATCGCTGTGACCTGCAGTTTTGCGCTTATTGCTCACGCGTCACCATCTTGTTAACGGCGTTTGAACGGACCTAACGTCATCGCACCGCCTGCCCGGCGGGATGTTCAAGGGCGAACGTTAGGTATCCACTCATGCTGACCATCCTCGGCTTCGCCATGATCGCGACCTTCCTGGTCCTGATCATGCTGAAGAAGATGTCGCCGATCGCGGCGCTCGTGCTGATCCCGGCACTGTTCTGCGTCTTCGTCGGTAAGGGGGCGAAGCTCGGCGACTACGTCATCGACGGCGTCACCAGCCTCGCCCCCACCGCGGCGATGCTCATGTTCGCGATCGTCTACTTCGGTGTGATGATCGACGTCGGCCTCTTCGACCCGATCGTTCGGGGGATTCTCAAGTTCTGCAAGGCCGACCCGCTGCGGATCGTCGTCGGTACGGCGCTGCTCGCGGCGATCGTCTCGCTGGACGGCGACGGCTCGACCACCTTCATGATCACCGTCTCGGCGATGTACCCGCTGTACAAGCGCCTGAAGATGAGCCTGGTCGTGATGACGGGTGTCGCCGCGATGGCCAACGGCGTGATGAACACCCTGCCCTGGGGCGGCCCGACCGCCCGTGCCGCGACCGCGCTGAAGCTCGACGCCAGCGACATCTTCGTGCCGATGATCCCGGCGCTCGCCATGGGTCTGCTGTTCGTGATCGCCCTCTCCTACGTCCTCGGCCGCCGCGAGCGCAAGCGGCTCGGTGTGCTGACGCTGGACGAGGTGCTGGTCGAGGAGAAGGAGACCGAGACGGTGCTGGTGGGCGCCGGCGGCTCCGGTGACGGCAAGTCCCGGGCGGGCGGCGGGGGTTCGGGTGCCGGTGCGGACCTGCCCGAGGAGGACGAGGACCAGGGCCTCCAGGGCCTCGACCCCCACCGCCCCACCCTGCGCCCCAAGCTGTACTGGTTCAACGCGCTGCTCACGGTCGTGCTGCTCACCGCCATGATCATGGAGTGGCTGCCGATCCCGGTGCTGTTCCTGCTCGGCGCCGCGATCGCGCTCACCGTCAACTTCCCGCAGATGCCCGACCAGAAGGCCCGCCTCGGCGCCCATGCCGAGAACGTCCTGAACGTCTCCGGCATGGTCTTCGCCGCCGCCGTCTTCACCGGCGTCCTGCAGGGCACCGGCATGGTCAACAGCATGGCCGAGTGGCTCGTCGACAACATCCCGGACGGCATGGGCCCGCACATGGCGTTCGTCACCGGCATCCTGAGCATCCCGCTCACGTACTTCATGTCGAACGACGGCTTCTACTTCGGCATCCTCCCGGTGCTCGCCGAGGCCGGCCAGGCGCACGGCGTCTCGTCCCTGGAGATCGCCCGCGCCTCCCTCATCGGCCAGCCCCTGCACATGTCCAGCCCGCTCGTCCCGGCCGTCTACGTCCTGGTCGGCATGGCGAAGGTCGAGTTCGGCGACCACACCAGGTTCGTGGTCAAGTGGGCCGCGCTGACATCTCTGGTGGTGCTCGGGGCAGGGATTCTCTTCGGCATCATCTGACCTTCCGGAAAAGGGAATTCGGCCGGAAAAGGGAACTCGGCCGGAAAAGGGATTCAGGAGGACTTCACCATGGGGCCCGGTAGGAACCGCGGCTGGCTGCTCCGCCTCGTCGTCGCCTTCTCCTTCGCGCAGGGGGCGGTGTCGATGGCCCGGCCCGCCGTCTCCTACCGGGCCCTCGCGCTGGGCGCCGACGAGCGGGCCGTGGGCATCATCGCGGGCGTCTACGCCCTGCTCCCCCTCTTCGCCGCCGTACCACTGGGCCGCCGCACCGACCACGGCCGCTGCGCACCCCTGCTGCCGGTCGGCGTGATCCTCATCTCCGGCGGCTGCGTGCTCAGCGGCCTCGCCGGCTCCCTCTGGGCGATGGCCCTGTGGAGCGGGGTGATGGGCCTCGGCCACCTCTGCTTCGTGATCGGCTCCCAGTCCCTGGTCGCCCGCCAGTCCGCCCCGCACGAACAGGACCGCAACTTCGGCCACTTCACCATCGGCGCCTCCCTCGGCCAGCTGGTCGGCCCGATCACGGCGGGCGCGCTGATCGGCGGCCGGGACATGGCGGGCACGAGCGCGCTGGCGCTGGTCGTGGCGGGCGCGGGGGCGGCGGTCGCGTTCACCTCGCTGTGGCGCATCGAGGACCGGACGATGGTCACGTCCCGTTCCGCACCAGGCGATCGGGTGCCGGTGGGCAGCATCCTGCGGGCCCGGGGCGTGCCCGCGGGCATGCTCATCAGCCTCTCCGTGCTGTCCGCCACCGACATCCTCACCGCCTACCTCCCGGTGGTCGGTGAGCACCGGGACATCGCGCCGTCGGTGATCGGCGTCCTGCTCAGCCTGCGCGCCGGCGCGACGATCGCCTGCCGCCTGGTCCTGACTCCTCTGCTACGACTGCTCGGCCGCCCCCTGCTGCTCACGGTGACGTGCCTTCTCGCGGCCGTCCTGTGCGCGGGCATCGCGCTGCCGGTGCCGGTGTGGGGGCTCGGCCTGATGCTGGCCGCCCTGGGCTTCTGCCTGGGCGTCGGCCAGCCGCTCTCCATGACGACGGTCGTCCAGGCCGCCCCCGACGGCGCCCGCTCCACCGCCCTCGCGCTCCGCCTGACCGGCAACCGCCTCGGGCAGGTGGCCGCGCCGGCGGCGGCGGGCCTGGTCGCGGGGATCGCGGGGGCGGCGGCACCGTTCGTGATGCTCGGCGGGCTGTTGTTGCTGTCGTCGGGGGTGGCGCTGCGGTCACCCGCGCAGCCGAGGGAGGTGCCGGAGGCGGCGGAGCCCCGCCGGTCGGTGCCGGCCGTGTTCCCGCGGCGCAGGTGAAAGGGAGCCAGATGAACTGCGATGGGTAGGAACATCGTCTGACTCGGGACGGACCCTCACCCGGTGAGCAGGGTCGAACTGCAAGGCCCACTTCCCCGACCAGGAGGTCTACGGCGCCCGCACCGCCCCGAACTCCGGCTGATCACCTGCGGTGGCGCCCACGACCGCCGGACCGGACAGGCGGGCAACACGGTCGTCTTCGCGCACCTCACCGCGGTCCGAGGGCCGGGCCCCGCAGCCTGAAGGGGATCGTCCGTTTTTCTCGCAGGCTGAACCGAACCGCCCGAAGTCTTCCCCCGGCCGCGCACATTCCGTTAGCTTCCGTGACCCAGAGGCCTCGTACGAACCGCACGGGGCGTTCGGCCACGCGGAGCACCAAGCGCGCCAAGCAGCCCCCGGGGGCACCCCTCATGACACGCGCCATCTCTTTGCATGACATAAGCAAGACCTACACGCGAGGCGTTCGCGTGGTGGACCGGTTGTCGTTGGACATCGAGCCCGGCGAGTTCCTCGTCCTGCTCGGGCCGTCGGGGTGCGGGAAGTCGACCGTGCTCCGAATGATCGCGGGTCTGGAGGAGATCACGGAGGGCAGACTGCTGCTGGACGGCGAGGAGGGCAACGACCTGCTCCCCTCCGACCGGAACATGGCGATGGTCTTCCAGAACTTCGCCCTCTACCCGAACATGACGAGCCGCGGCAACATCGGCTTCCCGCTGCGGGTGGAGAACCCGGGCGAGGACCCGCGCCCGCGCGTCGACGCCACCGCCCGTATGCTCGGCATCGAGGACCTCCTCGACCGCTTCCCCAGTCAGCTCTCCGGCGGCGAACGCCAGCGCGTCGCGATGGGCCGGGCCATCGCCCGTCACCCCTCCGCCTTCCTGATGGACGAGCCGCTGTCCAACCTCGACGCCAAGCTGCGCAACCATCTGCGGGCCGAAATATCCAGTCTCACCCGGGAGCTGGGCGTCACCACGGTCTACGTCACCCACGACCAGGCCGAGGCCATGTCGCTCGGCGACCGGGTCGCCGTCATGCGGGGCGGCGTGCTCCAGCAGGTGGACACCCCGCGTGCCGTCTACGCCCTGCCCCGCAACGTCTTCGTCGCCGCCTTCATCGGCACCCCGCGCATCAACCTGCTGCGCGGCCTGGTCCGTGCCCCGCTCGACGGCGCCATGACCATCAGCCTCGGCAAACAGTTCCTGCGGCTGCCCGAACCCCTGTGCATGGACCACCAGTTGCTGCGGGTGCAGCAGGGCCGGGAGGTGATCGTCGGCCTGCGTTCGGAGGCGATCCGGATCGCCAAGCACAGCTCGGCCCGGCCGGGTGAGGTGCCGCTCACCGGTCTGGTCGAGCATGTGGAGTTCCAGGGGCACGAGGTCCTCGTCCACTTCAACACGGGGTCGTATCCCGCGGTGGTACCGGATCTGGAGGCCCCGCGTCCGGCGGTCCGCCCCTCTCGCCGCCGCGGAGGGCCGACGGTCCTCGGTCGCCTCCGCGAGCGGGCGGGGGCGTTGCGCGCGGGTCCGGTGGTCGTCATGGACGAGCTGCCGGACCTCGACCCGCTGCCCGCCTCCACCGAGCCCCGCCTCCCCGGCGACCTGGTCGTGCGGACGACCCCCGACATCGACCTCCGTCGGGGCCTCCAGGTCCCCCTGCTCGTCGACATCGCCCATCTGTTCGTCTTCGACCAGCACGGGGAACGGATCTGCCCGGCCCCTGACCACCTGCCGGAGCTGGATGAATAGCCACGGACGGGCTTCTCCCGGACACGGACGGGCTGCTCTTCAGGGGCGTCTGGCGTCCGAAAACTATCGCCGCTAGTTTATGTGGCTGTCGGTAGGTTGTGACGCGGACGACGCACCCCGCCCTGGAGGAGCACCATGAAGGCACACGACGGCCTCTACATCGACGGCGCCTGGCGCCCCGCCGCAGGTCAGGACAGGATCGACGTCGTGAATCCGGTCGACGAGCAGGTCATCGGCCAGGTCCCCGCAGGGACGGCGGAGGACGTCGACCGCGCCGTGCGGGCCGCCCGTGCCGCCCTCCCGGTCTGGTCCGCGACCCCGCCCGCCGAGCGGGCCGCCCGGCTGGGCGCCCTGAGGGACGTCCTGGTGGCCCGCAAGGACGAGATCGCCGAGACGGTCACCGCCGAGCTCGGCTCGCCGCTGCAGTTCTCGCAGAACGTGCACGCGGCCGTGCCGATCGCGGTCGCGGGCTCGTACGCCGAGCTGGCGGCGACGTACGCCTTCGAGGAGAAGGCCGGCAACTCGACCGTGCACCTGGAGCCGGTCGGCGTGGTCGGGGCGATCACGCCCTGGAACTACCCGCTGCACCAGATCGTCGCCAAGGTCGCCCCGGCGCTCGCGGCCGGCTGCACGGTCGTACTGAAGCCCGCCGAGGACACCCCGCTGGTCGCCCAGCTCTTCGCCGAAGCGGTCGACGAGGCCGGTGTGCCCGCCGGCGTCTTCAACCTGGTCACGGGTCTCGGCCCGGTCGCGGGGCAGGCGCTGGCCGAGCATCCGGGCGTCGACCTCGTCTCCTTCACCGGCTCCACCGCCGTCGGCCGGCAGATCGGCGCGACGGCCGGTGCGGCCGTCAAACGCGTCGCCCTGGAGCTGGGCGGCAAGTCCGCCAACGTCATCCTGCCGAGTGCCGACCTCGCCAAGGCGGTCAACGTCGGTGTCGCCAACGTCATGTCCAACTCCGGCCAGACGTGCAGCGCCTGGACGCGGATGCTGGTGCACCGGGACCGGTACGAGGAGGCGGTCGGGCTCGCCGCCACGGCCGCCGCGAAGTACGGCTCACGCATCGGCCCGGTCGTGAACGCCAAACAGCAGGCACGGGTGCGGAGTTACATCGAGAAGGGTGTCGCGGAGGGGGCGAGGGTGGTGGCAGGTGGCGCCGAACCTCCACGCGAACAGGGCTACTTCGTCTCGCCGACCGTCTTCGCCGACGTGACCCCCGAGATGACGATCGCCCAGGAGGAGATCTTCGGCCCGGTCCTGTCGATCCTCTCGTACGAGGACGAGGAGGACGCCCTGCGCATCGCCAACGGCACGGTCTACGGTCTCGCGGGCGCCGTCTGGGCCGGCGACGAGGCGGAGGCGGTGGCCTTCGCGCGCCGGATGGACACCGGACAGGTCGACATCAACGGCGGCCGCTTCAACCCCCTTGCCCCCTTCGGTGGTTACAAGCAGTCGGGCGTGGGCCGGGAGCTCGGCACGCACGGCCTCGCCGAGTACCTCCAGACCAAGTCCCTGCAGTTCTGAGGAGCGTTCACATGGTTCGCGCAGCCGTCCTGCCCGAGGTGGGCGCCCCGCTGGAGATCACCGACATCGAGCTCCCCGACCCGGGCCCCGGACAGGTCCGCGTCCGCCTCGCCGCCGCCGGGGTGTGCCACTCCGACCTGTCCCTGTCCAACGGCACCATGCGGGTGCCGGTCCCGGCGGTCCTCGGCCACGAGGGCGCGGGCACGGTCGTGGCCGTCGGAGAGGGTGTCACGGATGTCTCACCGGGGGACGCGGTCGTCCTCAACTGGGCGCCCTCCTGCGGCAGTTGCCACGCCTGCTCGCTCGGCGAGGTCTGGCTGTGCGCCAACGCCCTCAACGGCGCCGCCGACGTCTACGCCCGCACCTCGTCGGGCACCGACCTGCACCCCGGCCTGAACGTCGCCGCGTTCGCAGAGGAGACGGTCGTCTCGGCGGGCTGTGTCCTTCCCCTCCCCGAGGGCATCCCGCTCACCGACGCGGCCCTCCTGGGCTGCGCGGTCCTCACCGGCTATGGCGCCGTCCACCACTCGGCGAAGGTCCGGCCGGGGGAGACGGTCGCGGTGTACGGCGTCGGGGGAGTGGGGCTGGCGGCGCTCCAGGCGGCCCGTATCGCGGGCGCGGAACGGATCGTGGCCGTCGATGTCTCCCCGGAGAAGGAGGAGTTGGCGCGCGGCGCCGGTGCCACGGACTACGTCGTCGCGTCCGAGAACACGGCCCGTGAGATCCGTGGCCTGACCGGCAAGCAGGGCGTCGACGTCGCCGTCGAGTGCGTGGGCCGGGCGGCGACGATCCGCACCGCCTGGGACTCCACCCGCCGCGGGGGCCGCACCACGGTGGTCGGCATCGGCGGCAAGGACCAGCAGGTCACCTTCAACGCGCTGGAGATCTTCCACTGGGGGAGGACTCTGTCGGGCTGTGTCTACGGCAACGCCGACCCGTCGAAGGACCTGCCGGTGCTCGCCGACCACGTCCGGGCGGGCCGGCTCGACCTGGGCGCGCTGGTGACGGAGCGGATCGCTCTGGACGGTATCCCGGCGGCGTTCGAGAACATGCTGGCCGGTAAGGGTGGTCGGGCGTTGGTGGTGTTCTGACCCCAACACCACCAACCCCGAAGACCATCGACCCCGAACCCCATCAACTCTCCTGCCTACGGGACCTGTTCGGGCTCCGGCTGCTTCTCGGCGGCCGGGGCCCGGACGCTCCTGGGCCGCGATCGCGACACCGCCACACCGGCCAGGCACAGCACACCCCCGGCCAGCGTGAGCGGCCCCGGCACCTCTCCGAGCGCCAGCCACGACATGAGTACGACCAGAGCGGGCACCGCGTACGTCGTGGCTCCCATGCGGCTGGCCGTCGTACGGGCGAGGGCGTAGGCCCACGTCGTGAACGCGAGGGCCATCGGGAACACGCCCAGGTACACCATGTTGAGCGTCGCCGACACGGGCGCGTCGGCCGCCTCGTGGACCAGCTGCCCGGCGAACGGCAGGCACAGCACCGCGCCGACGAGACACCCGAACGTCGTCACCTGCAACGCGCCGGCCTGCGTGAGCGCCGGTTTCTGGGCGACGACGCCGCCCGCGTACGAGACGGCGGCGAGCAGACACAGCACGACCCCGAGCACCGAGGCCCCGCCCTCGCCCGACATCGACAGCCCCACCGCGACCGCGCCCGCGAACGACACCGCCATGCCGGCCAGCAGCCGGGGCGGCATCGGATCGCCGAGCAGCCGTGCGCCGAGCAGGGCGATGAGGATCGGGCCGATGTTCACGACCAGGGCGGCGGTACCGGCGTCCACCTGCTGCTCGCCCCAGTTCAGGACGACGCTGTAGAAGCCGAACCACAACACCCCGGATATCGCGATCCCGCGCCACGCGGACCGCGGCGGCAGCCCTTCCCGCCGTACGACCAGCATGATCCCGAGCATGAGCGAGCCGGAGAGCAGCCGACCCAGCGCGAGGGCGCCCGGCGAGTAGGCGGCGCCCGCACTGCGGATCGACACGAAGGCGGAGGCCCACAACACGACGGTGAGGGCTGCCGCGCCGGCTGCGAGGGGGGCGGGGCGAGTGCGGGTGGTGTTCATCATGCTCCCGAGGCTAGGAGGGGGTGGGGGCGGAGGGCTGGCGGATATCGGACGGTGGGTTGTGGGGCGGTTACGGGTGTGGGGGCTTCTGCCGGACGTCGGACGCCGGACGCCGGTGCCGGCTGAACGGGGCCGGTCGCGCAGTTCCCCGCGCCCCCGGGTGGGCCGCAGCCGGCGTTCCTCGCGATGTGCTCGGGACCTTCTCGAACTCCGCCCACCGCAGCTCCCTCAGGGGCGCGGGGAACTGCGCGACCGGCCACGACGCACCCGCACCCGGCGTCCGGCAGAAGCCCCCACCCCACTGGCCGTCACCGCAACGCCCCCGCCGAAATCCCCAACAGCTCCCCGAACTCCCGCTCCCCCGACGGAGTCACCCGCACGGCACGCGAAGACCCGATCCGCACACACCACCCCACCTCCAGCGCATGCCGACACAACGCGGCCCCCGCGACGCCGGCCAGATGCGGCCGCCGTTCCGTCCAGTCCAGGCAGGCCCGGGCCAGCGGACGCCTTCCCTTCCGCTCCAGCACCATCCCGGCCGCTCCGAACCACCTCACCCCCGCATCGGTCAGCGCACACCCCGTATCCACCCGCAACAGCCCGCGCAGCACCAAGGCGTCGGTCACCGCAATGCCCAGACGCCCGGCCAAGTGGTCGTAACACGTACGCCCCCGCGCCATCGCCGACCCCGCGCTCGACTCCCGAAGGGTCCGCGGCCGTACGACATCCCCCGGCCCCACCCGCGCCGCCAGATCCTCCACGAGCTGGGCCACCCGCGCGTCGGCGAGCCGTACATACCGGTGCCGCCCCTGCCGTTCCTCGGTCAGCAAGCCACCCGCGACCAGCTTGCCCAGATGCTCGCTCAGCGTCGACGGGGCGACCCCGGCATGCCGGGCCAGCTCACCCGCCGTCCACGCCCGCCCGTCCAGCAGTGCCAGCAGACACGTGGCCCGTGTCTCGTCGGCGATGAGCCCGGCGAGCCGGGCCAGCTGCGGTGCCTGAGGTTCCCTGGTGGTCATGCGGTCCAGCATGCGCCACGGACACTTCGGCGCTCACCGAACTGTCCCCGAGCCCGGCTATGAAGGCGGCCGTACCTGCTCGTACTGTCCCGTGAGGCCGTCCAGCAGCGCCGTCAGCCCTGTCTCGAAGGCCCGCTCGTCGATCTTCTCCTGCTGCTCGGAGAGCAGATGCGCCTGCCCGAGATGCGGATAGTCGGCAGGGTCGTAGGCCGCCGCGTCGTCCACGAAACCGCCCGCGAACGACCCCAGCGCGGACCCCATGATGAAGTACCGCATCAGCGCGCCGATCGACGTGGCCTGTGCCGCCGGCCACCCCGCCGCCACCATCGCGCCGTACACCGCGTCGGCGAGCCGCAGCCCGGCCGGCCGCCGCCCGGGGCCGGTCGCGAGGATCGGGACGATGTTCGGGTGGTCGCGGAGCGCGGCCCGGTAGGAGACCGCCCAGTCGTGCAGCGCGGTCCGCCAGTCCCGTCCGTCCTCGAACATCGACAGGTCGACCTGAGCGCTGACCGAGTCGGCGACGGCCTCCAGGATCTCGTCCTTGGTGCGGAAGTGGTTGTAGAGGGAGGGGCCGCTGACCCCCAGCTCGGCGGCGAGCCGGCGGGTGGAGACGGCCGCGAGGCCCTCCGCGTCCACGAGCGCGCGTGCCGTCTCGACGATCCGGTCGGTGCTGAGCAGGGGCTTGCGCGGTCGGGCCATGGCGCACATAGTAGGGCTGCGCTCAGAAACTAGCAGTGCTAATTTAAAGGTACGACTTTCAAGAATGTCTGTGTGGGGTGATCTCGTGGTGAACCTGGGGCTCAGCGAGGAGCAGGAGGCCGTACGGCAGCTCGCCCGGGACTTCGTGGAACGTGAGATCGCCCCGCATGTCATCGCCTGGGACCGGGCCGAGGAGGTCGACCGGGCCGTCGTCAAGAAGCTCGGCGAGGTCGGGTTCCTGGGGCTGACCGTCGACGAGGAGTACGGCGGCTCGGGCGGCGATCACCTCGCGTACTGCCTGGTCACCGAGGAACTCGGGCGCGGTGACTCCTCCGTGCGCGGGATCGTGTCCGTCTCGCTCGGGCTCGTCGCCAAGACGGTCGCCGCCTGGGGGAGCGAGGAGCAGAAACGGCGGTGGCTGCCGGGGCTCACCTCGGGCGAGTACGTCGGCTGCTTCGGCCTCACCGAGCCCGGCACCGGATCCGACGCCGGCAATCTCACCACGCGCGCGGTGCGCGACGGCGACGACTACGTCATCAACGGCACCAAGATGTTCATCACCAACGGCACGTGGGCCGACCTCGTCCTCCTCTTCGCCCGTTCCACCGACGCCCCCGGTCACAAGGGCGTGTCGGCCTTTCTGGTGCCGACGGACACTCCGGGCCTGAGCCGCCGCACCATCCACGGCAAGCTCGGCCTGCGCGGCCAGGCGACCGCCGAGCTCGTCCTGGAGGACGTCAGGGTGCCCGCCTCCGCGATGCTCGGCGAGGAGGGCAAGGGCTTCTCCGTCGCCATGTCGGCCCTCGCCAAGGGGCGGATGTCGGTCGCGGCCGGCTGTGTGGGCATAGCCCAGGCCGCGCTGGACGCGGCGGTGCGGTACGCCGGTGAACGCGAACAGTTCGGCAGGTCCATCGCGCATCACCAGCTCGTCCAGGAGCTGATCAGCGACATCGCCGTGGACGTGGACGCGGCCCGGCTGCTGACCTGGCGGGTCGCCGACCTGATCGACCGCGGGCAGCCCTTCGCCGTCGAGTCCTCCAAGGCCAAGCTCTTCGCCTCGGAGGCCGCCGTACGCGCCGCCAACAACGCCCTCCAGGTCTTCGGCGGCTACGGCTACATCGACGAGTACCCGGCGGGCAAGCTGCTGCGCGACGCCCGTGTGATGACCCTCTACGAGGGCACCAGCCAGATCCAGAAACTCCTCATCGGGCGCGCGCTGACCGGGGTTTCGGCGTTCTGAGTAGCTCGGCTGAGTATCTCGACGGATGTGGTACCGGCCACATCCGTCGAGGCTTGTCCTCATGAGTGACACATCGGGCAAGCAGCAGAACACCGCCGCCTTCTACGGCCAGGCCGTCGCCTCCTTCGCCGTCGCCATGGCCGCCACCGCCATCGGCATCTTCAAGCTGAACGCCGACGCCTGGGTCCGGGCCTTCCTGGGTGTCGCCGTGCTGTACCTCGTCACCTCCGCCTTCACCCTCGCCAAGGTGGTCCGGGACCGGCAGGACGCGGCGGAGCGCGCGTACCACCCCTTCGAACAGCTCTGAGCGGGCAGACTAAGCGCTCGCTCACCTTCGGCGGTATGGTGGGGGTTCGCCCGATCAAAAGGTGCGGCCCGAAGGGCCTCGTCGAGGGCGGTGGTGGGTGACGGGCGGGTGAGAGGGGCGAGCGAGTGATGACTACGGCGAAGGAGACGGCCGGCGGCGAAGTGGCGCCGTGGGGCGAGGTCACGCCCGACGCGGCCCGGCGTTTGCTGATGGCCGCGGTGGAGGCCTTCGCCGAGCGCGGGTACCACGCCACGACGACCCGTGACATCGCGGGGCGCGCCGGTATGAGCCCGGCCGCGCTCTACATCCACTACAAGACCAAGGAAGAGCTGCTCCACCGCATCAGCCGGATCGGCCACGAGAAGGCGGTCGAGATCCTGCAAACCGCGGCCGGCGGCGACGGCACGCCGAGCGAGCGGCTCGCGGACGCCGTCAGCTCCTTCGTCCGCTGGCACGCCGGCGGGCGGACGACCGCCCGGGTCGTGCAGTACGAACTCGACTCCCTCGGCCCGGACGCCCGCGCCGAGATCCTCGCGCTGCGCCGCCAGTGCGACGCCGAGGTGCGCGGGATCATCGAGGACGGCATCGCCTCGGGCGACTTCGACGTGCTGGACGTCAAGGGCACCACCCTCGCCGTGCTCTCGCTCTGCATCGACGTCGCCCGTTGGTTCAACGTCGACGGCCCCTGGACGCCCGACGAGGTCGGCGCGCTCTACGCCGACCTCGTACTGCGGATGGTGGGGGTCAAGTAGCCCTCCGGCCCGGGAGGCCTCCGAGGTCTCAGAGGTAGAAGCGGGCCACCGACTCCGCCACGCAGACCGGCTTGTCGCCGCCCTCGCGCTCCACGCTGTAGGCGACGGCCAGTTGGACACCGCCCGCCACGTCCTCGACGCCGCTGATCCTCGCGGTCGCGCGCAGTCGCGAACCGACCGGGACGGGGGCGGGGAAACGGACCTTGTTGGTGCCGTAGTTGACGCCCATCTTCACGCCCTGGACCTCGATCAGCTGCGGGCCGAACAGCGGCAGCAGCGACAGGGTGAGGTACCCGTGCGCGATGGTCGTACCGAAGGGGCCCGCCGCGGCCTTCTCCGGGTCCACGTGGATCCACTGGTGGTCGCCGGTCGCCTCCGCGAACAGATCGATCCGCTTCTGGTCGATCTCCAGCCAGTCGGTGTACCCCAGCTGCTCGCCCACCGCCGCCTTCAGCTCGTCGACGGAAGTGAAGATCCTCGGCTCTGCCATGTCCCGGCCTCCTCTGCCTCAAATGTCTAAGCAACTGCTTAGCATGGTCGGCCGTGAAACCAATGTCAACGGACGGCGGCCGGTACGGGGTGGGTAGGGTTCGAGGGGTGCCCCAGATTCCGGAGAAGATCCACGAGCTCACCGTAGGCCAGCTCGCCGCGCGCAGCGGTGCCGCCGTCTCGGCGCTGCACTTCTATGAGTCCAAGGGGCTGATCAGCAGCCGCCGCACCGCCGGCAACCAGCGCCGCTACTCCCGTGACGCCCTGCGGCGGGTCGCCTTCGTCCGCGCCGCCCAGCGGGTCGGCATCCCCCTGGCCACCATCCGCGAGGCCCTCTCCGAACTCCCCGAGGAACGCACCCCGACCCGCGAGGACTGGGCCCGCCTCTCGGAGGCCTGGCGCTCGGAACTGGACGAACGCATCAAGCAGTTGAACCGGCTGCGCGACCATCTGACCGACTGCATCGGCTGTGGGTGCCTGTCGTTGGACACGTGTGTGCTGTCCAACCCGGACGACGTGTTCGGCGAGCGGCAGAGCGGGTCGCGGCTGATGGTGGAGCGGCGGGGGAGGCGTACGTAGGCGTATGCAGGCCCCCGCAGCTCCCCCCGGCGCTCACTCGTACTCGGTCCCGCCCTTCCGGGTCAGGTACGCCGGGCTCACCGCCTTCGCGATCGCCCGGCCGCCCGTCACCGGGCTGTACCGCTCGACCGCGGGCCGGACCACGACCCCCTCCCGCAGATGGATCCCCCGCCCGGACACGGTCTCCCGCCCGCTCGCGACCTCCAGCACCCGCTCGATGTCGTACGGCCCCTCGTACAGCCGTGGCACCAACGGAAGCTGCCCGCCCAGCACTTCGGCGGCATCCAGCCAGCGCACCGTGCCGTCGATCTCCGCGGACACGTCGAACACGGCGTATCCCAGGGTCTCCCGTCGCCCGTCCGCGCCGTACGTCAGGTCCTGGACCCCCGCACCGTAGACCTCGCCGAAGACGCCGACCCGCCGCGCCCCCAGCCGTTCGGCAACCCGCGCGGCGACCTCGGCGACCCCGTGCCCCCGCACGGCCCGCCAGTACAGGTTCCGCGGATCCTCCTTCAGGGCAAGGGACTTGGCGCCGAACCCCTTGGACGAGACGTATACGCGTCCCTCACCGGCGACATGGGTCAGCAGGCACGCCGAGCCGTGCAGCTTCTCGGTCAGGACCACGGCCTCGCCCGGTGTGAAGATGGCCGGAAACCGCTGGATGTTCTCGATGTCGACCCAGGGCAGCAGATCGGGCGCGGACTCGACCTCCCCGCTCATCGTGGGCGGGATCGGCGGCACCCACTTGGTGATGCCGAGCGTCTCCGCGAAGTCGGTCCCGTTTAGTGCCGCCCGCGCCAGGTCGACGTCCGCCAGTGCCTTCGGCCGGCACACGATCCCCTGCGACAGCTCACCGCGCAGCCGCACCGCCTTGACCCGGTCGGAGTTGCTCCCCGCCAGGCGCCCGGTCAGTCCCAGCTCCTCGATCAGCCCGGCCGGCAGCACGGCCTGCTCGGGGATGTAGACGGCGGTCTCGCCGGTGCGGTACGCGCCTTTGGCGACGACGGCGCGATACAGGCCCACCTGGGCCAGTTCCAGCGCGTCGGCGTCCGGATGTTCGTGGATGGTCAGCACTTCGGCGGTGACGCGGAGCGTCGACATGGGACACCTCGGTTCCGGGGTCGTTCAGTTCGGTTTCATCGCCTCCAACTGTCCGTACGTGAAAAGGGTGGAGCGAGCGGATTTGGGCGTGCTAGCGTCCCGGGCTCCGATGCCGTACCAGTCCCTCGGCCACCAACTGGGCGTTGGACAGGGCCCGTTCGCCGTCCGGCAGGGTCAGTGTGTCCTCCAGGCCGATGCGGGTCGCGAGACCCAGCCGCCCCGCCAGCCGGAGCACCGGCCACGCGCCCGCGTCCTCTCCGTGCATTAGCACGGGGCGGCCGTGCGCCGGGCCGAGGTCGGCCAGGAGGGCTCGCGCGGTTCTCTCCGCCGTATCCGCCGCCGGGTCCGTCACCTCCGCCAGCACCCGCAACACCCGCCCCGCGAGCGGTGACACGGCGAACCGTGCCGCCCCGTCCGTCCCGGACCAGATGCCGGCCTCGACGCCCACGCCGAGGTCGAGCAAGGCGGCGGCGATCTCCTCCGCGCCCTCCTCGTGCCAGTTCACCGAGGCGTGGTCGGGCAGGGCGGGCAGGGCGGCCCAGCTCCGTATGCGCTCCAGACGGGCCGTCGGATCGGGCTCGGCCCAGGCGCCCGTGGTCACCCCGACCGGAACCGACACACGCGCCCGGATGGCATCGAGGGTCGGAGCGAGCACCCGGGGCGACAAGGAGTCATGCCCACACGGTGTCTTGGGATGGACATGGACATCCGTGGCCCCGGCCGCGACCGCCCGCGCCGCGGACTCGGCCATCGCCTCCGGAGTCAGCGGCACCATCGCACCGTCGGCGGACCCCCGCGGTCCGTTCAGACACACCTGCACCATGTCTCCAGCCTGCCGGCCGCCACCGACAACGACCCCTCGGCCGTGGGAGACAGAAGTCGACACGCAGCGACAGAACAGGGGGTGCGGCATCCCCGGCGCACCCCCGCCGTGCTAGGCCGAAACCAGCAGCCTTCCGCGCCTTGCGTCCGCCAGGGCCTCGGGCTTGAGCACGGGCCGTGGTACGAGAATTCCGCAGTGAGTGCAGACCGGACCGGTCGAGGGTTCGTGGTCCAGGTCGTACTTCCAGATCAGGCGCTCTCCGCCGCAGACCGGGCACTCCGCACCCGGTTTCCGCTCCAGGGCGGAGATCAGCCGGCGCAGTACCTCGGCCAGCGGTTCACGGGGGTGGACCCGCGGGTCGTCGCACCATGCGACACCGAAACCGCCCCAGGTCAGCCGGTGCCAGTCGTCCACGCTGCCCGGTCGGCGCAGCCCGTCGTGCTTTTCCTTCCGACGCCGCTCGGCGAACCCGACCTCGTAGGCCAGCCAGACCGAACGCGCCTCTTCCAACTCCTCCAGTGCGGCCACGAGCCGCGCTGGGTCGGGGGAGCGGTCCTCGGGACCGAACCCTGCCCGGGAGCACAAATGGTCCCAGGTCGCCCTGTGCCCGTAAGGAGCGAACCGCTCAAGGCACTTGCGCAGTGAGTAGCGCCGCAGTGCCAGATCGCACCGCGGGTCGCGGACCTGTCTCGCCAGACTCCGGAAACCGGCCATCGCCCTGCACCTCCGTCACACCTGCACCTGTACTTCGGTCACTTCGGCGTCGTCGAACGGACGTCGCCGAATAGACGTATCGACAAGCGATTCGGCTCCATCCGATTTCCGATGACCTCCATAAGCCGTCGTGCCGACTACCAAAACTTGACGCATGTTCATCTTCAATCTCGGGGATACCGCCGGTAACGTCCCGGCTCACCCTCGTCGGTAGGAGCTGCCATGCCACGGCGTACCCCACGCACCGCCCTTGACAGACTGAGAACTCCCGGCAGACTCTCCGGGTTCCTGAAGTCTGCATCCATATGCGTCCTGATTGCTGGCCTTTTGTCCCCACTTGCCCAGGCCACCGCGACGGCCGCGACAGCCTCGAACGACTACTGCGGCGGCCAGTGTTCCGACATCCTGCCGCCGGGCGAGAACGGCAACGCGACGCTCGCGCAGATCCTCCTCAACCAGGCCTTCGGCACTGAGCCCGACCATGCCGAGGACCAGCTCGGCCCCTACGCCAACCTGGCCACGGGGTCCTCCTCGCTCACCGACGCGAAGATCAACAACTTCTTCAACGACGCGTCGTTCGGGGTCGCTTCCGATCAAGTCGCCTCCACTGAGAGTCCCGCGGGTCGCAGCGACGTGACGATCGTCCGTGACAAGAAGACGGGCGTGCCGCACATCACCGGTACTACTCGATACGGCACCGAGTTCGGAGCGGGGTATGCGGCGGCCGAGGACCGGCTGTGGCTCATGGACGTCTTCCGTCACGTCGGCCGCGGTCAGCTGACCACCTTCGCGGGCGGCGCCGCCTCCAACCAGGGCCTCGAGCAGGAGTTCTACCGCAACGCCCCGTACACCGAGGCCGAGCTGCAGGCCCAGATCGACAACGCCGTCGCCAACAACGGCACCCGCGGTCAGACGGCCCTCGCCGACGCCAACGCCTACATCGCCGGCATCAACTCCTACATCGACGCCTCCGACAGCGGTCGCTACTTCCCCGGCGAGTACGTCCTCACCGGGCACAAGGACTCCGTCACCAACGCCGGGACGATCGACCACTTCAAGATCACCGACCTGGTGGCGCTGGCCTCCGTGATCGGTTCGCTGTTCGGCTCCGGCGGCGGGGGCGAGGTCAACAACGCGATCTCTCTGCTCGCCGCGCAGGACAAGTACGGGGTGACGGAGGGCACCAAGGTCTGGGAGTCCTTCCGCGAGCGCAACGACCCCGAGGCCGTCCTCACCGTCCACGACGGCTCCAGCTTCCCGTACGCCACCAAGCCGGACAGCCCCCAGGGTGAGGCCCTGCCCGACGCCGGCTCGGTGACCACGGAACCACTGATCTACGACGCCACGGGCACCGGCGCCAGCCAGAGCGCCGACGCGGCCTCCGCCGCGGCGACCGCGACCGCCCTCAGCTCGGCCAAACGCGGCATGTCCAACGCCCTTGTGGTGAGCGGCAAGTACACCGCGAGCGGCCACCCCATCGCCGTCTTCGGGCCGCAGACCGGATACTTCGCCCCGCAGCTGCTCATGCTCCAGGAGATCCAGGGCCCGGGCATCAGCGCCCGCGGAGCCTCGTTCGCGGGCTTGAGCATGTACGTCGAACTCGGCCGCGGCCAGGACTACTCGTGGTCCGCGACGACCTCCGGCCAGGACATCATCGACACATACGCGGTCGAGCTGTGCACGGACGACTACCACTACCTGTACCACGGCACCTGCACGGCCATGGACAAGATCGAGCAGGCCAACTCCTGGAAGCCCACCACGGCCGACGGCACGGCGGCGGGCTCGTACACGATGCGGGTCTGGAAGACGAAGTACGGGCCGGTGGAGTACAGAGCGACCGTCGGCGGCAAGAAGGTCGCCTACACCACCCTGCGCTCCTCCTACATGCACGAGGCCGACTCGATCATCGGGTTCCAGATGCTCAACGACCCCGACTACGTGAAGAGTCCGGGGACCTTCCAGAGCGCGGTGCAGCACATCAACTACACCTTCAACTGGTTCTACGCCGACTCCTCGCACACCGCGTACTACAACAGCGGCAACAACCCGGTGCGGGCGACGGGCGTGGACGCCGAGTTCCCGGTGTGGGCGCAGGCCGCGTACGAGTGGAAGAACTGGGACCCGTCCACCAACACGGCCGACTACACGGCCGCTTCGGCCCACCCCAACTCCATCGACCAGGACTACTACATCTCCTGGAACAACAAGCAGGCCCTCAACTACTCGACCGCGAGCTGGGGCGACGGCTCGGTCCACCGCGGCAACCTGCTGGAGGACCGGGTCAAGAAGCTGGTCGCGGCCGGCGGGGTGACCCGTACGAAACTGGTGCAGGCGATGTCCGACGCCTCGCTCACCGACCTGCGCGCCGAGGACGTGCTGCCGGACCTGCTGAAGGTGATCAACAGCAGTACGGTGACCGACTCCACGGCCGCGGCGGCCGTCACCAAGCTCCAGACCTGGCTGACGGCGGGCGGCAAGCGCACGGAGACCTCGGCGGGTTCGAAGAAGTACGCCAACGCCGACGCCATCCAGATCCTGGACGCCTGGTGGCCGCTGCTGGTGAAGGCCGAGTTCCAGCCCGGCCTCGGTGACGACCTGTACACCGCGTTCACCAACAACCTGTACATCGACGAGTCCCCGTCGGCCGCGCACGGGCCCACCGGCTCACACGCGGGAAGCTCCTTCCAGTACGGCTGGTGGAGCTATGTCGACAAGGACATCCGGTCGGTGCTCGGTCAGACCGTGTCCGGGCCGCTGGCCGAGCAGTACTGCGGCGGCGGCAGCCTCAGCTCCTGCCGGGACATCCTGATCAGCACCCTCAAGACGGCCGCCGGCACCTCCGCGTCGACCGTCTACCCCGGCGACAGCCTCTGCTCGGCGGGCGACCAGTGGTGCGCCGACTCGATCGTCCAGCGCACCCTGGGCGGCATCAAGCACTACAACATCAGCTGGCAGAACCGGCCGACGTTCCAGCAGGTGGTGGAGTACACCTCGCACCGCTGACACGTCACCCGCGCGATCATCGAGCGCGCACCGGGGCCGCCGCGGCATGGTGCCGTGGCGGCCCCGGACCGCGATCGACCGACTCCGTGATCGGGCGGGGCCGGGGGACCGGGCCGGTGTCGAACGCTCTGGACCCGGACGACATCCGGGCGCGCGGACGGCATCCCGGCGCCGTTGCCTTCCGCGCGGGCGACGAGTCGCCGGCCTGTCCGTTCCCGCCGAAGGCCGGCCGCGGGTCAGCCGATGCGGCCCGCCGCCAGCACCACCCGGGCCAGCTCCGGATGCACGATGTCGCTGTGCGCCCCGGTCGGTGGGCCGCCGCGGTTGACGACCGCGGCCGCGTCGATGTTCACGCAGCCCGATGCGGCCAGCGGTCCGCGCAACGCCGCTGCCAGGTCCAGGAGTTGGGTGTCCGGGATCGCCTGGACGCCGTCGTGGCCCATCGCTCCCCACTCGGCGCCGAGCGTCCGGCCCACGTCGAGGCCCACGACGGCGTTGGCCTCGTGCGCCATCCGCGAGGCCAGCGGGTACAGCGTGCCGAGCGCCTGGTCGAAGTGGGAGTAGCAGCACACCAACGGCCCGTCGATCCGGTTCTGCTGCCCCTGCAACACCCCTCCCGTGCGGGCGTCCTGCGGCAACCGGGCCGCGAACGCGTAGTGCGAGAACGCCCCTTGGAGCAGCGTCACCGACTTCACCGTGCGCACGCCCTCCGGCAGCCCTCGTAGCGCGAACGACACCAGCCGTCCGCCGAAGCTGTGCCCCACGAGGTGCACACGGACGTCCGGGGCCGCGGTCGCCAACTGCCCGACCACACGCCCGAGTCCCCGCTCGCCGACCGTCCCCGCGCGCCGTTTCATCGCGTAGTACGTCGCCTGCCGCAGCAGTTCCTTCGCCCCGTCCCAGGGATTCGGCAACGAGAACTCCTCCGGGTCGCCGCCGGCCCGAAGGGACGCCAGCGCCTGTGCGAACTCGTCGCAGAGGGCGGCCGTGTCTCCGGTGAACAGCACCGGCTCGCTCTGCGGGACGCCCTCAGCGAGCGTGTCCGCGGCGAACAGCGGTTGCGGTCCGCCCGGTACGACCTCCACCAGGAGCCCGACCAGCCTCCCGAACTCGTCGAGTTCGTTGTCGGGCCGCTGGTCCAGCATCCGCGCGATCTGGTCGACCACGGTGGCCCGCCCGGGGAACGTCTCCAGCAGCGCGTGCCGGGTGTCCTTGTCGAGCGCGGGCGCCGGGACCGCCTCCGCCTCCGTGGCCACCACGGACTTGGGGAAGTCGGGGATCGGTTCGTCGGAGAAGCGCATCGACGGCCAGATCACGCCGACGTACCCGATCCTCGCCTTCGGTGCGAACTTCGGGATCGGGGCGAAGAACCGCCGGTAGAGGGCGGTCGCGCCGGAGCGGTCGTTGTTCCAGCCGTGCGCGAAGACGATCAGGTCATGGACCCCGTGCCGTGCGACCTCGGCGAGCAGCGCGTCCCGTTCCCGGCTGTCGACGTCCCCGTCCGCGTCGAAGGTCAGCTCCCAGTAAGGCGTCACGCTCATTGCCGGCTGTGCCATGACGGGCCCCCTCGTCCCCCGTAGCAGTGCGATGTGGGCGCATCGTCCCGCTACCGGACGAGAAAGGCCATACGTCACGACTCACTTGTAGAGGAGGTATTCCTTTCGAATCCTCCGGAACGCGGCGAGCTCCTCCCGCCAGCCGGCCACCACGTCATCGGTGCTCGCGCCCGCGTCGATCGCGGTCCGCACATGCGTGGAACCCGTCAGCTTGTCGATCCAGTCGTCCGAGCGCCAAGCGAAGCCGTCCCAGACCTGTTGGGCGGTCACCAGCAGGGCGATGCCGGTGCGGACGGGGTCGTACGCGGCTCGGTCGTGCACATGGATCTGTACGCCGCCGATCGTCTTTCCCTGGAACTTGGAGAAGGTCGGTGCGAAGTAGGCCTCCCTGAAGTGCACGCCGGGCAGGGCGAGTTCGCCCACCTTCGCGGCCCAGCGGCCGTCGATCCCGTCCGCGCCGAGCAGCTCGAAGGGGCGGGTGGTGCCGCGGCCCTCGGACAGGTTCGTGCCCTCGAAGAGGCAGGTGCCCGCGTACACGAGTGCCGTGTCGGGGGTGGGCATGTTGGGACTCGGCGGGACCCAGGGGAGGGCGGAGGAGTCGTAGAAGTCGGAGCGGGTCCAGCCCGTCATCAGGACGGTCTGGAGGGGGACGGGGGTGGCGAGGAACTCTCCGTTGAAGAGGCGGGCCAGTTCGGCGACCGTCATGCCGTGCGCCTGGGAGATCGGCCGACGGCCCACGAAGCTCGCGAACTCCTTGTGGAGGACCGGGCCTTGGGCGGAGCGGCCGGTGACCGGGTTGGGGCGGTCGAGGACCACGACGCGTTTGCCGGCGAGCTGGGCGGCTTCCATGCAGTCGTAGAGCGTCCAGATGTACGTGTAGAAACGGGCGCCGACGTCCTGGATGTCGAAGACGATCGTGTCGACGGCGGAGGCGGTGAAGATGTCGGCGAGAGGCTGACCGCTCTTCAGGTAGGTGTCGTAGACGGGGAGTCCGGTGGCGGGGTCGTCGTAGCGGCCCTCGGAGCCACCCGCTTGCGCGGTGCCGCGGAAGCCGTGTTCTGGGCCGAAGACTGCGGTGAGGTTGACTCGGGGGTCTGCGTGCATGACGTCGACGATGTGGTGGACGTCTCTTGTCACGCCGGTGGGGTTGGTGACGATGCCGACGCGCCGGCCGTATAGGAGGGCGTAGCCGTCGGCCGCGAGGCGTTCGAAACCGGTGCGCAGTCGCCGACGTGCGGGGGCTGCGGTGGCCGGGGGTGCCGCGGTGAGGGAGGTTGCTGCCGTTGTCGCTGCGAGGAGGGCTCGTCTGGATAGGCGCATGGGGGGCACGGTATTGCTCCCGCGGGTTGTGGGGTAGGTGCGGGTGATTCGTGGCTTGTCGCGCTCACGCGGCGGAGCCGCACATCGATACGGCCCCGCTCCCCTTACGGCGTCGCGGTGGACCCTTTCTTGATACATACCGACCGGTTAGTCTGACGTGGCAGTCGGAGCCGCAGTCGAAGGAGACCGATGGTGGAAGCCGTTCAAGGTGCTGGTGTCGTTGTCACGGGGGCCGGAGGTGGGATCGGGGCAGCTCTTGCGCGGCGGTTCGCTGCCGAAGGGGCTCGGGTCGTCGTGAACGATCTTGATGGTGACCGGGCTTCGGCCGTCGCCGACGAGATCGGGGGCATCGCCGTGCCCGGCGACGCCTCCGCCGTCGTCGGTGCGGCTCGCGACGCGCTCGGCGGGACCGTCGACGTGTACTGCGCCAACGCCGGGGTCGGGTTCCAGGACGGGGTCGACGGGCTCTCCGCCGACGAGAAGTCCTGGGCGGTCTCCTGGGACGTCAATGTGATGGCACATGTGCGTGCCGCTCATGAGCTGCTTCCGGGGTGGCTGGAGCGGGGGAGCGGGCGGTTCGTGTCCACCGTCTCCGCCGCGGGGCTGCTGACCATGATCGGGGCGCCCTCGTACAGTGTGACCAAGCACGGGGCGTATGCCTTCGCCGAGTGGCTGTCGCTGACGTATCGGCACCGGGGGATCAAGGTGCACGCCATCTGTCCCCAGGGCGTCAGGACCGACATGCTCAGCGCCAGTGGGAGTGCGGGAGAGCTGGTGCTGCAGCCCACCGCCATCGAGCCGGCGGATGTCGCGGACGCCTTGTTCAAGGGGATCGAGGAGGATCGGTTCCTCATCCTGCCGCATCCCTTCGTGGCCGAGTTCTACCAGGCGCGGGCCGGGGAGCCCGACCGTTGGCTGGAGAGCATGAACCGGGTGCAGCAGAAGTGGGAGGACGTACGGTGACCGACTCCCGTTACGCGGCCAAGCCCTGGGAGGCTCTGCTGAGCGACGCCCAGCGGGCCCCCGTCGAGCCCGACGACACCCTGGTGCATGCCGTGCGCCGGGTGGTGGGAGAGGCTCCGGACCGTGCGTGTCTCGCCTACTTCGACGGGCGGCTCAGCTACCGGGAGGTCGACGAGCTGAGTGACTCCGTAGCCGGGCATCTCGCGGCGCGGGGGCTGGAGCGGGGGGACCGGGTCGCGATTCTGCTGCAGAACTCGCCGCTGTTCGTCCTCGCGCTGCTGGGGGCGTGGAAGGCGGGCGCCGTCGTCGTGCCCGTCAATCCCATGTACAAGTCGGGGGAGGTCGCCCACGTTCTGCGGGACGGTGAGGTGGCGGCCCTGATCTGCTCCGATCGGGCCTGGGAGTCGTATCTCAGGGAGACGGCCGCCGGCTCGCCCGTACGGATCGTGCTGACCGGGTGCGAGTTGGACTTCCAGACGCGTGGGGACGCGCGCGTGCTGACCTTCGAGAGGTCGCCGCAGGCCGGGGACGCGGCCGATCTGGCGACCGTGGCCCGGGCCGGGTACGAGGCGCCCGAGGGGCGTGAGCTCACCCCGGTCGACATCGCGCTGATCAGCTACACCTCGGGGACCAGCGGTACTCCCAAGGGCGCCACCAACACGCACGGCAACATCATGCACAACGCCGAGCAGCAGCGCCTCGGCCTCGGGCTGCCCGAGGCACCCGTCTTCTTCGCCATGGCGCCGCTGTTCCACATCACCGGCATGGTGTGCCAGCTCGCCGCGTGCCTCAACGACGCGGGCACGCTCGTCCTGGCGTACCGCTTCGAGGCGGGTGTCGTCCTCGATGCGTTCGCGGAGCACAGGCCGCACTACACGGTCGGTCCTTCGACCGCCTTCATGGCGCTGGCCGCGCACCCGGCCGTCACCCGTGAGCACTTCTCCTCGTTCCAGGTGATCTACTCCGGCGGGGCGCCGCTGCCGCCCGCGCTGGTGGAGAAGTTCCGGGCCGACTTCGGGCCGTACATCCGCAACGGCTACGGCCTGACCGAGTGCAGCGCGCCCTGCGCCTCCGTTCCCCCGGGCCTGGAAGCGCCCGTGGACCCGGCCTCCGGGACGTTGGCCGTCGGGCTGCCGGTGCGGGACGCGATCGTCCGTATCGTCGACGACCGGGGCGCCGAGGTGCCCTTCGGGGAGCAGGGCGAGATCGTCGTACGCGGGCCGCAGGTCGTGCCCGGGTACTGGCGGCGGCCGGACGCCACCGGCGAGACCTTCCCGGGCGGCGAGCTGCGCACCGGTGACATCGGGTTCATGGACGAGCAGGGCTGGCTCTACGTCGTCGACCGCAAGAAGGACATGATCAACGCGTCCGGCTTCAAGGTGTGGCCGCGCGAGGTCGAGGACGTCCTGTACACACACCCCGATGTGCGCGAGGCGGCCGTCGTCGGGGTGCCCGACGGGTACCGCGGCGAGACCGTGAAGGCGTACATCAGTCTGCGTCCGGGCGCCGAAACCGACCCCGATGCACTCGCCGTCTACTGCAAGGAGAGACTGGCCGCCTACAAATACCCGCGGCACGTGGAGATCCTGCCCGACTTGCCTAAGACGGCTAGTGGGAAGATCCTCCGTCGGGAGCTTCGTTCCCACAGGCAAGCTAGCGAATAGCACACGGTAGAACGCTCGGAAGGCAGGTGCGGCACAGTGCCCAGGACGACGGACGGAGACGGTACGCCCGTCCCGCAGAGGCTGGTGGCCGCCGCCACCCGGCTCTTCGCCGAGCAGGGCTACGATCGCACCTCGGTGCAGGAGATCGTCGAGGCGGCCGGTGTCACCAAGGGGGCGCTGTACCACTACTTCGGCTCCAAGGACGACCTCCTGCACGAGGTGTACGCGCGCGTGCTGCGCGTCCAGCAGGAGCGCCTCGACGCGTTCGCGAACGCCGACGAGCCGATCGAGAAGCGGCTCAGAGCCGCCGCGGCCGACGTCGTCGTCACGACGATCGAGAACCTCGACGACGCGATGATCTTCTTCCGGTCCATGCACCACCTCAGCCCGGAGAAGAACAAGCAGGTGCGCGCCGAGCGCCGGCGCTACCACGAACGCTTCCGTGCGCTGGTCGAGGAAGGGCAGGAGGCGGGGGTCTTCTCCAGGGCGACCCCGGCCGACCTGGTCGTGGACTACCACTTCGGTTCCGTCCACCACCTGTCGACCTGGTACCGCCCGGACGGCCCGATGAGCCCCCAGGAGGTCGCCGACCACCTGGCCGACCTGCTGCTGCGGGCGCTGCGGCCGTAACGGGCGGGCCACGGAGAGGCCGACCACGCCGTTGGGCCGTCCGTCGGCGATCAGCGCCAGTATGTTGCGCTCCCTGGGGGTGAGCGTCGCATACGGGTCGGGCTGTTGCGGTGGCCGGCCGAGCAGCCCAGCACCCGGCGGGCCACCCCGGGGCCGAAGATCGCCTCGCCGACGGCCACCGCGCGGATCGCGCGGACGATCTCGTCAGCTACATCAGCGCCGCCAACCGTTCGGCACCCAGAAGGAGCTGGGCAAGGGCAGCAACGGCGGGATGCGGGTGGAGAAGCGCACCAACGGCAGCTACTCGTTCAAGGTCGAGGGACGGGGGAATCAGGGCCGGTACGGGCGTGGAGGACGCCCCTACCGGCCCCGAACGTGCCCTGCACTACAGGTACTTCTTCAACTCCCGCCGCGCCAGCGACCGTTGGTGCACCTCGTCCGGCCCGTCGGCCAGCATCAGGGTGCGGGCGCCGGCGTACAGCTCGGCCAGCGGGAAGTCCTGGCTCAGACCGCCCGCGCCGTGCAGCTGGATCGAGCGGTCGATGATGTCGACGACCGTGCGGGGCGTGGCGATCTTGATGGCCTGGATCTCGGTGTGGGCGCCCCTGTTGCCGACGGTGTCCATCATCCAGGCCGTCTTGAGGACCAGGAGACGGAGCTGTTCCACGGCCACGCGCGCGTCCGCGATCCAGTTCTGGACCACGCCCTGCTGGGCCAGCGCCTTGCCGAAGGCCGTGCGGGAGACGGCCCGGCGGCACATCAGCTCGATCGCCCGCTCCGCCATGCCGATCAGCCGCATGCAGTGGTGGATACGGCCGGGGCCGAGGCGGGCCTGGGCGATGGCGAAGCCGCCGCCCTCCTCGCCGATCAGGTTCGTCACCGGCACGCGCGCCTGGTCGAAGACCACCTCGGCGTGGCCGCCGTGGTAGTGGTCCTCGTAGCCGAAGACCTGCATCGCCCGCCTGACGGTGACGCCCGGGGTGTCGCGCGGGACCAGCACCATGGACTGCTGGCGGCGGATGTCCGCGCCGTCCGGGTCCGTCTTGCCCATCACGATGAAGATCCTGCAGTCCGGGTTCATCGCCCCGGAGATGTACCACTTGCGGCCGGAGATGACGTACTCGTCGCCCTCCCGGCGGATGTGCGTGGTGATGTTGGTGGCGTCGGAGGAGGCCACCTCCGGCTCGGTCATCGCGAACGCCGAGCGGATCTCACCGGCCAGCAGCGGCTCCAGCCACTGCTTCTTCTGCTGCTCGTCGCCGAACTGCGTGAGCACCTCCATGTTCCCGGTGTCGGGAGCCGCGCAGTTGAGGGCCGTGGGCGCCAACTGCGGCGAGCGGCCGGTGATTTCGGCCAGCGGCGCGTACTGGAGGTTGGTGAGCCCGGCGCCGTACTCGCCGTCCGGGAGGAAGAGGTTCCACAGGCCCTGCCTGCGTGCCTCCGCCTTCAACTCCTCCACCACGGCCGGGGTGTCCCACGGGGACGCCAGTGCCGCCCGCTGCTCCTCCGCCACCGCCTCGGCGGGATAGACGTACTCGTCCATGAAGGCGAGCAGCTTGGCGCGCAGTTCCTCGGTGCGCGCGTCGAACGCGAAGTCCATGGCGGATCAGCCTTCCTGAAGGGTTGTCAGGCCGTGGTCGATGAAGACCGGGACCAGGTCGCCGATGCGGTCGAAGCCCCGGCCGACCGTCTGGCCCAGCGTGTAGCGGTAGTGGATGCCCTCGAGGATCACGGCGAGCTTGAACCAGGCGAACGCCGTGTACCAGGAGACGGCCGAGACGTCCCGGCCGGAGCGGGCGGCATAGCGCTCGATCAACTCGGCGGGGGCGGGGTGCCCCGGGGCCTCGGCGGTCGTGGAGACCGGGGAGTCCGGCATCCCGAGCGGCAGGCTGTACATCACCAGCAGACCCAGGTCGGTGAGCGGGTCGCCGAGCGTGGACATCTCCCAGTCCAGGATCGCCTTGATCCTGTCGACACCCTCGTTCGGCTCGCTGCCGATCAGGACGTTGTCCAGGCGGTAGTCACCGTGGACCACGGCCGGCGCGGGGGACGTGGGCAGCTGTCGGCCCAGCGTCGCGTGCAGTTCGTCGATGCCGGCCAGGTCGCGGTTGCGGGAGGCGTCCAACTGCTTGCCCCAGCGCCGCAGTTGGCGGTCCAGGAAGCCCTCGGGGCGGCCGAAGTCGGCCAGGCCCACCTCGCCGGGGTCGACGGCGTGCAGCTCGACGAGGGTGTCCACCAGGGACAGCACCGCGCCCCGGGTGCGCTCCGGGCCGAGCGGGGCGAGCTGCTCGGCCGTGCGGTACGGGGTGCCCTCCACGAACTCCATGACGTAGAAGGGAGCTCCGAGCACCTGCTCGTCCTCGCAGAGCAGCACCGGCCGCGGCACCGGCACCTCCGTCGGGTGCAGCGCGCTGATCACCCGGTGCTCGCGCTTCATGTCGTGCGCGGTGGCCAGGACATGGCCGAGCGGGGGACGCCGCACGACCCACTTCGACGTGCCGTCGGACACCGCGTACGTGAGGTTCGACCGTCCGCCCTCGATCAGCCGGCCGGTCAGGGGACCGTGCACCAGGCCGGGGCGCTCTCGGTCGAGCAGGCCGCGCAGCCGGTCGGGATCGAGACCTGGCGGGTGGTCGGGGCTCATCGGTGCTCCTCTACGGGCGCGTGAACGGGGCTCGACCCATCATGCCGACTGGTCGGTATGTCGTCCAGTGTGAAGGGTCAAAGTGATCGGAGCCACGATAGGCCGACAGCTCCCCGCCAAGGTACGGCGGGGAGCTGTCGGCGTTGAGTCTCGGCCAGCGGCCGGGTAGCCAGCGGCCGGGTAGCCAGCGGCCGGGTAGCCAGCGGCCGGGTAGTCAGCGGCCGGGCGTCAGTGGTCGTCCCAGTGGCCGTCGTGCGCGGCGTGCCGGTGGCCGTCGTGGAGGTAGTCGACGTGGTCGCCGTGCAGCACGCTCTCGTGCCCGCAGTCGTCGCCGTGCCGGTGGTCGTGGCCCTCGTGCGGGACATGCCCCTCGGGTTCGCACTCGTCCCAGTGGCCGCCGTGCTCGCGGTGCAGATGGCCGTCGTGCGCGTACTCGACGTGGTCCTCGTGCCGCACCTGGGCGTGTCCGCAGTCGGGGCCGTGCGCGTGGGCGTGGGAGGAGTGTTCCAGGTGAAGGGTGGTCATGGTGCTCACCTTCGGGGTACGGGTGATGACGACGGACAGGCTGCCATGCGAAGGGTGCATATCGGGGCATCCGGCGCCCATCCGGTTGCGTGGCGTGCGAGTACCCCGGAGGGTCGGTGGCATGAAGGGCATCAGCTACAGCCGGTACGGCGGACCCGACGTGCTCGAGTACGGAGAGGTGCGCGACCCGAAGATCGGTCCCGACGCGGTGCTGGTCAAGGTGCGCGCGGCGGCCGTCAACCCGGTCGACTGGAAGGCCCGCGAGGGGTACCTCGACGGGATGCTGGAGGCCGTCTTCCCGGTGGTCCCGGGGTGGGACGTCTCCGGGGTCGTGGTCCGACCGGGCGTGTCCGTCACGGAGTTCGCGGTCGGGGACGAGGTCATCGGGTACGTCCGCGAGGACTTCCTCTCCCGCGGCACCTTCGCCGAGTACGTCGCGGCTCCCGTCCGCACCCTCGCCCGCAAGCCCCGCAACCTCACCTGGGAGGAGGCGGCCGGGCTGCCGCTCGTGGGGCTCACCGCCTACCAGGTGCTGTACAAGGCGCTCCAGGTCAAGCGCGGCGAGACGGTCCTGGTGCACGCGGCGGCGGGCGGGGTCGGTTCCATCGCCGTCCAGCTGGCCCGGCACCTGGGCGCCCGGGTGATCGGCACGGCGAGTGAGCGCAACCACGATTTCGTACGGGGGCTGGGCTGCGAGCCCGTGCGGTACGGCGAGGGGCTGGCCGAACGGGTGCGGGGTCTGGCGCCCGAGGGTGTGGACGCCGTGTTCGACACGGTCGGCGGCGAGGCCCTCAAGGCCTCCGCGAACCTGCTGACCCCGGAGGGCCGCCTCGCGTCGATCGCCGACGGGGAGGTGCTCGGCTACGGCGGCCGCTACTGCTGGGTGCGCCCGGACGCGGAGGACCTGCTGCGACTGACCGAGCTGACGGAGCAGGGGGTGGTGTCCGTGCACGTCTCGGAGACGTTCCCACTGGAGCGGGCGGCGGACGCGTACCGGCTGAACCAGGAGGGGCGGACGCGGGGGAAGATCGTGGTGACGGTGGACTGGGAGGCGGAGGCGGAGGCAGCGGGGGACGAGGAGGGCGACTAGGGCTGCCCTAGAGGACGAGCGCCGCTCCGCAGGCCGCCACCGCCACCGTGCAGAGGACTGCCGCTGTCGCGTGCCGTGGGGCGAGCGCCCGGGGGCCGGTGGTGACCGTGAGGTCGTGGATGCGGCGGTGGGCGACGAACAGGAAGCCCAGCCAGAGGGCGCAGCACAGGGCGCAGGCGACGACGCCGGTCGCGGAGACGCCGCCGTGCAGTGCGGTCTTCACGGCCAGTACGGCGGCCACGGTGCTCGCGAGTGTCGTACGGCGCCAGGCGAGACGGGTCCGCTCGGGCTGCAGCCCGGGGTCGCGCTCGCGGTCCGCGGGAGCGTTCACCCCTCCCACCCCACCAGCACCACGACGACCATCGCCACGGCCACGACGGCGACGACCACGCTCAGCATCGCCGGGAAGCGGGAGACCGGGAGATCCTCCCCGCGCCGCATCGCCTGCTCGCAACGCATCCAGTGGTTGACCGCCCGCAGCGAGCACAGCACCCCGGCCCCGAGCAGCGCGAGCGCCAGCCCCACCCGCCAGGCCCAGCGCAGATCCGGCAGAAACTGATCCACCGCGAAGCCGCCGCCGATGAGGGCGAGTGCGGTACGCAGCCAGGCGAGGAAGGTGCGCTCGTTGGCCAGGGAGAAGCGGTAGTCGGGGGTACTGCCCTCTTCGCGGATCTCCTGGGGTTCGAACCAGAGGCGGACGGTCCGTGCGAATTCGATCACGGCGTCGACCTTACCGACCCGGTTTCGCCCGGTACTCCCTCAACCTCTCGTACGCCGCCAACCCGTCCGGCACCCACTCCCATTCCCCGAGCCGCCGCTCCACCTCCGCCTCCGGCAGGAAGTCGTGCCAGGCCACCTCCTCGACCTGGGGGCGGACCTCCAGGTCGCAGCGGACCTCGTACACCGCTGACCACCAGGTCTGGCCGGCGCCGTTGTCGTAGAGGAACTTGAAGAGGAAGCGGGGGGTCGGGAGGCCGGAGACGCCGAGTTCCTCCTCGGCCTCGCGCAGGGCCGCGTCGTCGTAGGACTCGCCCGCCCCGACCACTCCGCCGACGAACATGTCGTAGAGGGACGGGAAGACCAGCTTGGTCGGGGTGCGGCGGTGGACGAAGAGCCGGCCGGCGGCGTCGCGGGCCTGGATGAAGACACAGCGGTGGCGCAGGCCCTTGGCGTAGGCCTCGCCGCGCGGGGACTGGGCGATGACCTGGTCGTTCTCGTCGACGATGTCGAGGATCTCGTCTGCGGGGGTCGTCATGCCGCCATCCAAGCAGGACGGGTGGCGGCGCGTCAGTTGGGCTGGAGGTCGCGGATCCGCTCCGGTTTGCCCGCTCCCGTCGGCATGCAGGGGTGCATGCCGAGGAGGATGATCCCTGCGACGATCCCGGCCAGGCCCGCCGCCTCCCAGGCCAGCGCCCCGGTGTCGGTGCGCAGCCGGTCGCCCAGGAAGCCCACGCCGCAGAGGATGCCGGCCAGCGGCTGGGCGGCGGTCAGGGCGGGGAGGGACATGCGCAGCGGTGCCGTCTCGAAGGCGCTCTGGACGAGGATCAGGCCCGTGACGCCGAGCGCGACGACGCCGTACGGCTGCCAGCCGGTCACCAGCTCGGTGAGACCGCCCTCGGAGAAGCGCTGGCCGCTGACCCGGGTGAGGGCGTCCTGGACGCCGTAGAGGAGACCCGCCGCGAGGGCGAGGAGGACCGGGCCGGAGCTCAGGCGGGAGCGCTTCGCGTAGGTCGTGAGGAGGAGGGCGAGGCCGATCATGGCGCCGATGATCAGCCAGTGGCGGAACGGGTCGGTGACCGCGCTGCCGCCGCGCGGCTCGCCCGCGACGATGAACGTCGACACACCGCCCGCGAGCAGCAGGAGGCCCGTCCAGCCCTGTCGGCCGAGGGGTTGTCTCGTCTGCCGGCGGGAGAGGGCGAGCGCGAAGAGGAGGTTCGTGGCGAGGAGCGGCTCGACCAGGGAGATCTCGCCCTGGCTCAGGGCGATCGCGCCGAGGATCATGCCGACCACCATCAGGGCGATACCGCCCAGCCAGCGCGGCACCCGCATCAGGTCGAGGAGCAGCCGGGGCGAGAGGAAGTCGCCCAGGGGCGCGTGCTGGGCCGCGTTCTGCTGGAGCACGAACCCGAAGCCAAGGCAGCAGGCAGCGCTCACGGCGAGAATCAGAACCAGAACCGACACGCTGCGTACCTCGAGTCAGATAGGGCCGGGTCACGGGGTGCGTAGTGGGTGACTGTAGCGTCCCAAGGCCCGGCTTGCCCCTGGGAGTACGCGGATCCGAGCGGTCGACCCGGTCCCTTTCTCCCGTCGATCTTCGAGACCCACGGCGGTGACACGGGCGTTCCGCCATGGTGAGGGGCCTGGACGGCTCGCGCCATGGCGTACGCCACACGTGCCGGTGGGGACCGAGTGCGTTCGGTCATTGTCCGAATCTCAACTTCCCCGTACGTAACGGTAGTTCACGCGTGTAACCACCCTGCGGCCCTTGACGTAAACCCTTGGCTGGGGATTTGCTGTGCGTGATCAGTCGACCCCAGTCCGAAACCCCGAACCCCTGACGCACCGCCGCGTCGTGTGAGGAAGTCCCGCGGTGTCCCCTCCTCCGCCACCCCTCGGCCGGATCCGCAAGCGAGCCGCCCAGACCCTCGACACGGCCCTCGACGACGCCGAACTCGTCGCCGCCCGGGCCTCGTTGCGGCAGGGGCGGTGGCAGGCGGCGCGGTCGTTGCTCGTTCATACGGGCGACGACTGGGACCGTCGCGGACACCGGGCCGTCGTCCTCGCGCGGGAGCCCTACAGCGCCGCCTGGGCGCGGGACTGGCTGGTGGCCGAGCCCGACTCCGCGGACGCGGCCCTGTTGCTCGCGCTCGCCCTCGTCGAGCGTGCGCTGCGCGGCAAGGAGCCGATGGACCTCGCCCGCGAGGCCTGCCGGGAGGCCGTCGCGCGGGTACCGGGCGATCCCACTCCCTGGCTGGGACTGCTGATGCTGGAGCGGGAGCAGGGCGCCGAGAAGGAGTGCTTACGTCTCTTCGGCGAGGTCAGAAGCCGGTACGCCGACCACCACCACGCCCACCACCTGATCGTCTCCCGTCTCGCCGAGCGGCACTCCGGCGCCGGTCCGGACCCCCTGCACGAGGTCTACGACTTCGCCGACTGGGCCGCCCAGCAGGCCCCCGCCGACTCCCCGCTCGCCATCCTCCCGGTGATCGCGCACGCCGAGCGCTACCGCGTGCTGGCCGCCGCCGGGTTCGAGCCCGTCGACCCCGCCGCCTCACGCCACTGGAGCGGACGCCGGGCCCGGCAGGTGATGAAGGCCGCCTTCGACTGGTGGCTGGAGTGGGAGCAGGAGGGGCACCCGCGCCGGCTGGTCGACCTCAACTTCCTGGCGCACGCCAAGGTCTGCGAGGGGCGGGGTGCCGAGGCCGCCGCCCTCTTCCACCGGATCGGCGAACACATCACCCCGGCGCCCTGGTCCTACCCGCACCACGAGCCGCACTCCGCCTTCCGTGCCGCGCGCGCCGCCGCGCTCGGCTCGGCATGACAGACCGACGACGACAGAAAGATGGTCCGCCGATGACCACGGGCAATTCGAGTGCGAGCAGACCCGCCGCCATCAGTACCTATCTCGGCCAGGAGCGTGCCCTGCGCGCCGACCGCCTCGGCACGGGCGGCCTGCTGCTCTCCGTGCTCGCCGCGACCGCCCCTCTCATGGTGGTCGCGGGTGTCATGCCCACCACATTCGCGGTGATGGGGATCGTCGGCCAGCCGCTCCTCTTCGTCGTCCTCGGCGTGGTGCTGATCCTCTTCAGCGTCGGCTACGCCGAGATGAGCCGGCACGTCCACAACGCGGGCGCCTTCTACGCGTACATCTCCCGCGGCCTCGGCGGCACCGCCGGCGCGAGCGCGGCCCTCGTCGCACTGGCCGCCTACAGCGCCCTCCAGGTCGGCATCTACGGCATCTTCGGCTTCGAGGTCTCCGGGCTGTTCGCCACCTACGCGGACGTCGACCTCTCCTGGTGGATACCGGCACTGGCGGCCGTGGCGGTCGTCGGGGCGCTGGGCCTGCTGAAGATCGACGTCAACGCGCGCGTGCTCGGCGTGCTGCTGGTCGTCGAGGTGATCCTGGTCGTCGTCTTCGACATCGCGTCGATCGCCGACCCGGCCAAGCAGGGCCTCTCCCTGCACGCCTTCAACCCGGACACCCTCACCGGCGCGGGCGTCGGCACCGCCCTGTGCTTCTGCATCGCCGCCTTCACCGGCTTCGAGCAGGCGCCGGTGTACGCCGAGGAGACCAGCCGGCCGCATGTCCTCGTCCCGCGCGTGATGCTGCTCGCCGTCGCCTTCGTCACCGTCTTCTTCGCGATCAGCTCCTGGGCGTACACCGTCGCCACCGGCCCGTCCGCCATCGTGGGCACGTCACAGAAGGAGAGCGCCGGGCTGCTGTTCACCCTCACCGAGTCCCGGCTGGGCGGAACGTTCACGGACGTCCTGCACGTGCTGTTCGTGACCGGCATGTTCGCGGCCCTGCTCAGCTTCCACAACGTCGTCGCCCGGTACGCCTTCGCGATGGGCCGCGAGGGCCTGCTGCCGCGCGCCTTCGGCCGGACGACGGGGGCGAGCGGTGCGCCGGGTACCGGGTCCCTGTTGCAGACCGTCGTGTCGGCGGTCGTCGTGATCGGCTTCGCGATCGTCGACGACAAGCCCGTCGGCGACCCGACCGAGCCGGTCCTGCACCTGTTCACCTGGGCCGGCAACATCGGCGCCCTCGGCGTGATCCTGCTGATGGCCGCCGCCTCCGTGTCGGTCATCGTCTTCTTCGTCCGGCGCGGGGCCGCCGCCGCCCAGGCCCGCCGTCTGGTCACCTCCGCACTCGCCGCCGTCGCCCTGCTGGTGATCGCCGGCTACACGGTCAAGGACTTCGACGTCCTGGTCGGGGCGGGCCCCGACTCGGCCCTGAGCTGGGTGCTGCCCGGCATCATCGGCCTCGCCCTGGTCGTCGGCCTGGTCCAGGGCCTGGTCCTGCGCTCCCGCGCGCCCGAGGCGCACGCCCGGATCGGGCTCGGCAACGAGGCGTTCCGGCTGGACGAGGCGGCGCGCGAGGTGTCGTAGCGTCCGAGGACCGGGCGGCGGCAGACCGAGCAGCACGGTCGCGGCCGCCTGAGAATCACGTAAGAAGTGATGACGGAACCCTGACGAGCACCCGCGATTCCTGGTCCCGCCGGGGTCGCGGGTGTTCGAATGGAGACGTGAACTCAGAACCAACCGAGGAGCCCGGCAAGCCGCGGCCGCCCGAGGAGCGTGGCACACCGGTCGGCCGGCGGGTCTTTCTCGGCACCGTCGGCCTGGGCGCTCTCGGCGTGGTCGCCGCGCCGACCCTGCAGCGCGGTCTGGAGGGCTTCCTCGGCGCCGCGGCCGAGAAGGACCCCACCGGACTGACGGGCCTGCTGCCCAACGGCGGCGGCTTCCGCTACTACTCGGTCACCTCCTCGGTGCCGCACAAGAGCGCCTCGAACTACCGGCTCACGGTGGGCGGCCTCGTCGACCACCCGAAGACGTACACGCTCGACGACCTGCGCGCCCTGCCGCAGACCAGGCTGGTCAAGGACGTGCAGTGCGTCACCGGTTGGCGGGTCCCCGACACGCCGTTCGAAGGGGTGCGCCTCTCGCACCTGCTGGACGCGGCCGGAGTGCGCGCCAAGGCCGGGGCGGTGCACTTCACCTGCTTCGACGGCGCGTACACCGAGAGCCTCACCCTCGACCAGGCCCGCCGCTCCGACGTCCTGGTCGCGCTGCGCATGCAGAACAAGGACATCGGCCACAACCACGGCGGCCCGGTCCGCCTCTATGTGGCGCCGATGTACTTCTACAAGTCCGCCAAGTGGCTCTCCGGCATCACCGTCACCGAGCATGTGGAGCCCGGCTACTGGGAGCACCTCGGCTACGACGTCGACGCCTGGGTCGGCAAGTCGAACGGGCGGGACGATGACCCTACGAGCTGAGGCACACACCCCGCAGGCCACCCACGTCCCCCGCTTCGGCCCGGTGCAGAAGTGGGTGCACCGGACGACGGCGGCGCTGATGGGCGTGTGCGTGGTGACCGCCGCCTTCCTCTACGTCCCCCAACTCGCCGAGATCGTCGGCCGCCGCGAGCTGGTGGTCCGGGTCCACGAGTGCACCGGGCTCGCCCTGCCCGTGCCCGTCCTGGTGGGACTGGTCTCCCGCGCCTTCCGCGCCGACCTCGGCCACCTCAACCGCTTCGGCCCGCACGACAGGGTGTGGCTGCGCGCCGCCCTGCACCGGGACAAGCGGCAGTCCTCGCGACCGGCGGCGAAGTTCAACGCCGGGCAGAAGATCTACGCCTCCTGGATCGCCGGCGCCACGCTGGTCATGCTCGGCACAGGGCTGATCATGTGGTTCACCCACCTCACCCCGATCATGTGGCGGACCAGCGCGACCTTCGTCCACGACTGGCTGGCCCTCACCATCGGCATCGTCCTCGCCGGACACATCGGAATGGCGATCGCCGACCCGGAGGCGCGCCGGGGGCTACGGACGGGGCGGGTGAACCGGGACTGGGCCGAGCGGGAGCATCCGCTGTGGCGTCCCTGAGGACGGGGGAGGGGACGACGGGAGCGCGGCGGTGGGGGCCACGACCGTGAAGGCGTCCTTCAACCGGGCTTCGGTGGCGCCGTACTTCACGACCACGTCGACCGGGCGCGGATAGCCGCCGCCGAGCGACGGGACCACGGCCGCCAGCACCAGCCCGTCGCCCGTCTCCGACCGCGGCACCAGCGGTCCGGGCAGCTGCTGCCCGCCGATGAACACGCTGCCGAACCGCAGCAGTTCGGCGTGGTCGAAGTAGGTGCCCCGCAGCTGGATCCCGACCGTGTCGCCCGGTTCGGCCTCGCCGTCGCCGCCGGTGTCGACGCCGGCGATCGCGTAGGCACACGCGGGCGAGCCGCCCGAGGGGGCCTTCAACCGCACGCCGGCGCCCGGGTGTTGCCGGCGGAAGTCCAGCAGCCCGCCGAGTACGGCGTAGGCTGCACGGCCCTTGCAGGTGTCGACCTTGCCGGCCAGGGCGGTGTACTCCTTGGCGGCCGTCGTCCAGCTGCCCCCCTTGCCCTGGACGGCGAGGCAGGCGGTGGCGAGAGCGCGCAGGACTCGCCACTCCGGGTCCGTCGACGCCGGTGGGATCGCGTCGAGGGCGGCCCGGCACTGGCCGGGGTCGCGGAGGCGGTCGTAGCCGCTCGCCGGGTCGGGGACGGAGTCGGCGTCGGGTGAAGTGGGGCCGGGCGGAAGCCAGTTGGGGGTCTCGAGGAGCCTGGGGGCGGTGGACGAGGGGGTCGGGGAACTGCTCGGGGGTGCGGCGGTGGCGTGAGTGTGGCCCGGAGTGCTCGGAGGCACGGTGGCTTCGGCTTCCCCGGCGGGTGACTGACGGGGAGTGGGTGACGGTTGCGCACGCGGGCTGTCCGACGGTGCCACGGTGACGATCGTGCCGCGACCGCCCCCCGCGTCCGGCCGGCTCCTGCCGTCACCGGCGAAGGCCGCGACGGCCACCGCCACCGCTCCGACCACGAGCAGCCCCGAGATACGCATCCCGAGGGAAACCGCCATGACGCCCCCCGACACGGTCGTCCCCCCAGCCCAGGGGTCCCCTCATCATCGGGCCGACCGTGCCGGTGGGGAAGGCGTCTTGGGCTGATCCTTGTCGAATGTTCAGGAAGCGCCGAAGTCCAGCAGCACCTTGCAGGAGCGACTCCGGTCCGCGGCGAGGGCGAACGCCGACTCCGCCTCCGTCACCGGGACCACGGCGCTGACCAGCCCGTCGAACGCCGGCTCGGCCGCGAGCAGCCGCAGCGCCTCGTCGAACTCCGTGTCGAAGCGGAACGCTCCCCGCAGGTCGATCTCCCGGCTCACCACCAGATTCCCGGCGAACGGGCTCGGCCCCGGCGGCAGCATCCCCAGCTGGACCACGACCCCGCCGCGCCGCACCAGCCGCAGACAGGTGTCCAGACCCGCGGCCACCCCGGACGCCTCCACGGCCACGTCCGCCTCGGCCGGCCACCCGGCGTCCTCCGGGTCATCGGCCCGTACGAGGGTGTCGGCGCCGGCGATCCGGGCGTACTCCAGGGCGGCCGGGACCAGGTCGGTCACCGTGACATGGGCGGCGCCCGCCGCCTTGGCCGCCGCGACGACCAGGCAGCCGATGGGGCCGGCGCCGGTCACCAGGACGCGCCTGCCGGTCAGGTCACCGGCCCGGCGCACGGCGTGCAGGGCGACGGAGAGGGGCTCGGCGAGGGATGCCCGGCGGAGTTCCAGCCCCTCCGGGAGCGGTCTCAACTGGTCGGCGGGGACGACGACTTGGGCCGCGAAGCCGCCCTGGACATGCGGGTGGCGGGCCGCGCTGCCGAGGTAGCGGGTGTCCCGGCAGACGTTGCGGTGGCCCCCCACGCACTCCGGGCAGGCGTCGCACGGAGTCGCCGGGTGCACCGCAACAGCCGTACCGGCGACGGGTCCTGACGAACCGGCACCGTACGCGAGGACCGTCCCCACCACCTCGTGCCCCAGCAGCATCGGCTCCTTGAGGCGGAAGTCGCCGACTCCGCCGTGGCGCCAGTAGTGCAGGTCGGAGCCGCAGACGCCGCCGTAGCGTACGGCGACCAGGGCCTGGCCGGGGCCGGGGGAGGGGACCGGCAACTCCTCGACGCGCAGATCGTCCTGACCGTGGATCACACAACCGAGCATCGCCGTCATCTCAGAGGGCTCCTTTCACAGCACGCTCGTCATTCCGCCGTCGACATACAGCACCTGTCCGCTGACGAAGTCCGCGGCGGGCGAGGCGAGGAACAGCACGCCGCCCACCAGGTCCTCGGTCGTGCCCCAGCGGCCGGCCGGGGTACGGCGGCGCACCCAGGCGCTGAACTCCTCGTCCTGGACGAGGGCCTGGGTCAGTTCGGTCTCGATATAGCCGGGGCCCAGGCCGTTGACCTGCACGCCGTGCGGGCCCCAGTCGGCGCACATGCCCTTGGTCAGCATCTTCAGGGCGCCCTTGGTGGCCGCGTAGGGCGCGATGCCGGGACGGACCACCTCGCTCTGCAGGGAGCAGATATTGACGATCTTGCCGTGGCCGCGGGCCGTCATGTACCGGGCCGCCTCCCGGCCCACCAGGAACGCGCTGGTGAGGTTGGTGTCCAGGATGCGGTGCCAGTCGGCATCGGTGAACTCCAGGAGCGGGGCGCGCAGTTGCATGCCCGCGTTGTTGACCAGGATGTCGAGCGGGCCGACCCGCTGTTCGACGTCCGCGATGCCCGCCTTGACCGAGGCGCCGTCGGTGACGTCGAAGACCGCCGTGTGGACCTCGCCGGGCAGCTCCGCGGCCGCCTTGGTGAGGCGGTCGGCGTCCCGTCCGTTGAGGACCACCGCGCAGCCCGCCTCCGCGAGGCCGCGGGCGAGGGCCAGGCCGATGCCGCGGCTGGAGCCGGTGACCAGGGCCGTACGGCCGCTGATGTCGAACAGAGGATGACTCATTCCCGTACCCCTAAATGATCAGCGAGAGGAGCAGCACCAGACCGCCGGCCACCACCGAGATGATCGTCTCCATGACGGACCAGGTCTTGATGGTCTGGCCGACCTCCAGGCCGAAGTACTCCTTGACCAGCCAGAATCCGGCGTCGTTGACATGGCTGAAGAAGAGCGAGCCGGCGCCGATGGCGAGGACCAGCAGTGCGGTGTGGGCGGTCGACATGTCGGCCGCGAGCGGGGCGACCAGACCGGCCGCCGAGACCGTGGCCACCGTCGCCGAGCCGGTCGCGAGGCGGATGGCGACGGCGATCAGCCAGGCCAGCAGCAGGGCCGGGATCGACCAGTCCTTGGAGATGTCCAGGATCATCTGGCCCACGCCGGTGTCGATCAGCGTCTGCTTGAAGCCGCCGCCCGCGCCGACGATCAGCAGGATGCCCGCGATGGGCGCGAGGCCCTTCTCCACCAGCGGCGTCAGCCGCTCCTTGCCGAAGCCGGCGGGCCGCAGCAGCGTGAGGATACCGACCAGGACGGCGGCGAGCAGGGCGATCAGCGGGGAGCCGATGACGTCGAAGACGCGCTGGGTGAGGTTGGTCGGGTCGTCGATGACGATGTCGACCAGGGCCTTGGAGAGCATCAGGACGACGGGGAGGAGGAGGGTGGCGAGGGTGGCGCCGAAGCCCGGGCGCTTCTCCAACTCCTCGGAGGCGCGCTGCGGAAGCATCCGGTCGGGGGCCTGGACGTCCACCCAGCGGGCGGCGACCTTCGAGAACAGGGGACCGGCGATGATCACCGTCGGGATGGCGATCAGCACGCCGAGCGCCAGCGTGACACCGAGGTTGGCCTTCACCGCGTCGATCGCGACCAGCGGGCCGGGGTGCGGCGGGACCAGGCCGTGCATCACGGAGAGGCCCGCGAGGGCCGGGATGCCGATGCGCATCAGCGAGTAGTTGCCGCGCTTGGCGACCATCAGCACGACCGGGATCAGCAGCACCACGCCGACCTCGAAGAACAACGGCAGACCGATCACCGAGGCGATCAGCACCATCGCCCACGGCATCGCACGCCCGCTCGCCTTCGCGAGGATCGTGTCGACGATCTGGTCCGCTCCGCCGGAGTCGGCGAGCATCTTGCCGAGGATCGAGCCGAGGGCGATCAGCACGCCCACGCCGGCGACCGTGGTGCCGAGCCCGGTGGTGAAGCTGGCGATCACCTTGTCGAGCGGCGCGCCGGCGATCGCGCCCAGCGCCAGCGACCCGATGGTCAGGGACAGGAAGGCATGCAGCTTGAACTGGGTGATGAGCAGGACGATGACGGCGATGCCCGCCAGGACGGCTATGCCCAGCTGAGCGTGACCGGCCGAGGTGATCGGTTCCGGTGCGTCCGCTGCCAGCATCTCGACGCTGAGTCTGGTCACGGGGTTCCCTTGCAGGTACGGGGATGGGGGGAGGGGTGCGGGGGGTTACGGTGCGGTCGGTTCGGGGAGCTTCGAGAGGGCCTGCACGGCCCGCTCGGTGATCTCCTCCGGGCTGCCGCCGACGTCCACGGCGACGCCCGCCTCGTCCGGCTGGAGCGGCTGGAGCGTCGCGAACTGGGAGTCGAGCAGCGCGGTCGGCATGAAGTGGCCCTGACGGTGCGACATCCGGTCCTCGATCAGGGCGCGGTCGCCCGTGAGGTGCACGAAGACGACGCCGGGAGCGGCGGCGCGCAGCCGGTCGCGGTACGACCGCTTCAGCGCCGAGCTGCTGACCACCCCGCCGAGTCCGGCCCGCCCGTGCGCCCAGGCGCCGATGGCGTCGAGCCACGGCCACCGGTCGTCGTCGTCGAGCGGGATGCCGGCCGACATCTTGTCGATGCTGGCCTGCGGGTGGAAGTCGTCGCCCTCGGCGTACGGAACGCCGAGCCGGGACGCGAGCAGGGGACCGATGGTGGTCTTGCCGGTGCCCGCGACGCCCATCACCACGACTACATGAGGGGTGTTCACCGCTGCCTCGCTGTCTTCCTCGACGTCTTCTTCGACCGATGTCGACGTAACTGAAACCGATTAGGTACGACGAATTCAAGAGTCTGTGACAAATAAGTCTGACTTTTTGGGAGCGTGATCTGCCCCGTACTCTGAGTGCATGAGCACACCGGGCCGGGGGCTGCACGGCCATGTACTGGACACCCTCGGCCCCGCGATCACCGCGGGCGAGTATCCGCCGGGCAGCGTTCTGCGTACGGACGAGCTGGCCCAGCGTTTCGACGTGTCACGTTCGGTGATGCGGGAGGCCGTTCGGGTCCTGGAGTCCATGCACCTGGTCGAGTCGCGCCGGCGGGTGGGTGTGACGGTGCAGCCGAAGTCCGCGTGGAACGTCTACGACCCGCAGGTCATCCGCTGGCGCCTGGCCGGCGCCGACCGCCCCCACCAGCTGCGTTCACTGACGGTCCTGCGCTCGGCGATCGAGCCGGTCGCGGCGGGCCTGGCCGCACGGCACGCGACCGCGGAGCAGTGCGCCGAGCTCACCGAGTGCGCCCTCGGCATGGTCGCCAACTCGCGCGGCCACAAGCTGGAGGGGTACCTCGTCCACGACATGGCCTTCCATCGGGTGATCCTCACGGCGTCGGGCAACGAGATGTTCGCCCGCCTCGGCGACGTCGTGGCGGAGGTCCTCGCGGGCCGTACCCACCACGAAGTCATGTTCGAGGACCCCGACCCGGCCGCCGTGACCCTGCACGTCCAGGTCGCGGAGGCGGTCCGGGAGGGAGACGCGGCCCGCGCGGAGGAACTGACCCGGGAGATCACGGTGGGGGCGCTTCAGGAACTGGACATCCTGGCGCCGTAAGAGCGGGAGGCGGTGGGCGGCTATCCGTCCGTGCCCTGCGCCGTCACGCTGAGCGGCAGCATGACGAAGGCGTCGACCGTGGCGTCGTCGGACCACGATCCGGCCGGCAGCTCGACGGCCCTGCCCCCGACGGTCAGCCTGGCGTGGGAGAGCAGCGCACCCCCCGGCCGACCGCCGCCGCGCACGGGCTCGGCGGTGAAGTACTGCACCAGCAGCGCCCCGGTGACCCGGGTGCCGACCTGCTGGAGGAGCTTGCCGGGGAGCGTCCACTCGACGCCGTAGTACGGCGCCCCGCCCATGACCCGGTGGATCCTGCGCACGTACCAGGCGTCCCTGCCGACCTGCGGCGCGCTGCGCAGCTTCAGGTGGGCGATCGCGGCCGAGGCCGCGCTGAGTCCGGGCAGCGGGGTCACATTGGCCGCTATCTCACCGGCCACCCCCACCGCCGGCGCGAGCGCGTTCAGATCCTCGGCCAGAGCGGTGCGCCATTCCCGCTCCTCCTGCACCGGAGGCAGGTGGTACACCAGCGCCTGGACGTCCTTCACCCGCCAGCGGTCGACCGCCGGGAACAGCAGCCGGACCTCCGCCCTGTCGGGCGCGTCCCCCGTGTACCCGAGCGTCCAGACGTAGAGATACGGGGTGAACTCCTGCGAGGGGGCGGGGTCGGTGCGGAACAGACTGGCCAGCGGGACGGAGACGGGGTCGCTCTCACCGTAGAGCTCGAGCCAGTTCGCCTCGTTCGGCTGGGACCAGCGGTCCCATCGGGAAACCATGGTGCTACCCCTCCGGCATCAGCTGAGGCTGCGTCAGTTCGACCGGATCGGGCCCCAGCCGCTGATCTCCCGACGTCAGCCGGCTGACCATCGCCGCCCGGGACGTCACGTCGAGCTTCACGAAGATACGGCGCAGATGGGAGGCCACCGTCCAGGTGCTGATCTCCAGCACCGAGGCGATCGTCTTGTTGGGGTGGCCACAGGCGACCATGCGGGCGATCTCCAGCTCACGGGGGCTCAGTAAGGAGACGGGCCCGGTCCGGTCGCCGCGCAGGACCAGGCAGCGCACGCCGTCCATCTCCAGGTCCAGCAGCACATGCCCGTCGCCCGCGGCGAGCTTCGCGATCAACTCCAGCGCCAGCGCCTCGACTTCGGCACCGGTCTCCTCCCTGGCCAGTAGTCCGGTACCTGCCCCGTCCGCCATCGCCGGCCCCCTTGCCTTCAGCGGAGTGGAACCTCACCCGGTTCCACGCCAGTCGGCATGCAGCGCACTTTAACAGCGGGCGCGACCCCTATGTGCCCCATTTGCGTGTAGCACGTCCGAGGGACGCTCATCCGAACGCGACCGGTACGGCCGACCGCAGGATGTGCGACTGGTGGTCCAACTCCTGGGTGACCAAGGTGAGTTGTCCGACCGCGTGACGAGAGGCGGCGATGCAGATGCGGCAGGCCGAGCTGGAGTACGAGGACGAAGCCGCCCTGGAGAGCGAGTTCGAGGGCGCCGGCGAGGAGGAGTACCTCTACGAGGAAGAAGGCGAAGAGGAGGGCGAGGAGTTCCTCGGCCGGATCGCCGGTGCGCTCGGGGGGCTCCTGGGCGAGGGTGAGGGCGAGTTCGAAGGGGAGTACGAGGGCGAGTTCGAGGACGAGGCCTTCTTCCGCCGTATCCGCTCCTTCGTCCGCCGCGCCGCCCCGATCCTGCGCCGTGTCGCCCGCGTCGCCGCCCCGATGGTGGGCACCGCGATCGGCGGGCCGCTCGGCGGGGCCCTCGGGAGCGCCGCCGCGCGTGCGCTGGGCGAGGGCGAGTTCGAGGAGGAGTACCTCTACGAGGAGGAGGGCGAGGAGGAGTTCGAGGCGGAGGCCGAGGAGGAGTCGTCCCGGCCGCTGACCCAGCAGGAGGCCATGGCCGAGATGATGGCCGCCGTCGCCGCGCAGGCCCAGACCGAGGCCGAGGCCGAGGCGATGATCGGCGCCGCCACCGTGAGCGCGCTGTCCGCCCGGGACCGGGCCGTTCTGCGCCGGCTGCTGCCGCACCTGGTGCGGGCCACCTGTGTGCTCACCCGGCTGCTGCGCCGGCAGCGTGCCACCCGGCCCGCCGTGCGTGCCGTGCCGCTGATCGTCCGCCGTACCGCCCGAGTCCTCGGCGCCCGCGCCGCGGCCGGCCGGCCCGCGGACCGGCGTACCGCTGCCCGGGTGATGGCCGGGCAGACCCGCCGGGTGCTGGGCAGCCCGCAGCAGACGGCCCGGGCGCTGCAGCGCAACGTGCGTGCCGCGACCGCGGTCCGCGCCACCAGCCCCGCCGCCCGCACCCGCCGCCCCTACGCGGGCGCGCGGCCCCGCCGCCCCGGCCACTCGGCCCTGCGCTGAGCCACAGGAAGGACTGCGGCCATGAGCACGACCACCAACGGAGCCGGTCCCAGGACGTCCGGCGCGGCGCCGCTCCCCGAGCTGGAGGGGGAGTGGGAGAACCTCTACGAGGCCGAAGCCGGCCTGGAGAGCGAGTTCGAGGGCGAGGAGTTCCTGTCCTCCCTCGCGGGCCTGGCCGGCCGCGCGGCGCGCTCGGCGCTGGGAGCGCTGAGCGGCGGGGACTCGGAGGAGGAGTATCTCTTCGAGACGGAGGGCGAGTTCGAGGAGGAGTACGAGGACGAGGCCTTGTACGAGGGGGAGTTCGAGGAGGAGTCCCTCCACGAGAACGAGGCCCTCTACGAGTACGAGGGCGAGTTCGAGGGCGAGTCCGAGTCCGAGTACGAGGCCGAGGGCATGACCAACCCCCTCCGCCGGATCTACCCGGACGCCCTGATGGAGCACCTCGGGCATGCCGCCGCCGAGACGGAGTCCGAGGAGGAGGCGGAGGCGTTCATCGGGGCGCTCGCGCCCATCGCGGTGGGCCTGGTCCGCCGGGCCGCACCGGCCGTCATCCGCAGCGCCCCGCAACTCGTACGCGGCCTCGCGGGCGTGACCCGCACCCTGCGCCGCAACCCCGCGACGCGGCCGCTGGTCCGGGCGCTCCCCACCATCGCCGTACGCACGACCCGCAGCCTGGCCCGACAGGTGGCCCGGGGCCGTCCGGTCACGGCGCGTTCGGCGGCCCGCACGCTGGCCGGGCAGACGGCGGCCGTGCTGTCCGACCCGCGTCGCCGTCGGGCGGTGCTGCGGCGGGCGCGGGCGGTGGATCGCCGCTACCACCAGGCGGTACGGTCCGGGGCGCCCGTCGTGGCACCGGTTTCGTCCGCCGCGGTCCGCTCGCTGGCAGCGGGCCCCACGAGCACGGCCGCGCCGGGACTGCGCGGACGGCCGACGGTCGTGCCGGGAACGCGGCGGCGGTACGCGCCGCGCCGCGTGGCCGCCCGTCCCGCCGGCCTGCCGCCCATGTCCGTGGCATGGGTTCCGGTCCCCGCGTACCGGCCGGTGCGTTCGCGCGGGCCGTACGGCGTTTGACGGGGGCCGACGATGACTGCACCCACGCGCTGTGGCCGGGGCCGGACGGTCCCCTCCGGGAGGTCGGACCGTGCTGCCTCGGCCGGCCGGAGGTGGGTGCCGCGCCATGGCGTAGGGCGGCTGCGGGTGCGTCGTGGCCGGTCGCGCCCGCGCGGCGGTAGCCGCACATGCGATACAGCTCCGCGCCCCTTGGGGGCGTGCACGGGACCCGCGCTGCGGTGGGTCGTCGGTCGCGGTGGGCGCGGCACGGCTGCCGGCGCCGGGACCGGCCGCTCCCGCAGTCTGACCGGAGGTCGGCGATGACCGCACCCACGGCCCGCGACCGGGTCCGGACTTCAGGCAAGGGGACGTCCCGCTCCAGGGTCCGTCCGGTGTTGGCCGCACAGGCCCGGATCTCCGTGTCCGACGCCGGGACTGCCCGTTCCCCACGTCAGGTACGGCCGACGCCGACCGCGCAGGTCCGCACCCCCGACCCCGGCACCGCCACCGTCCAGTCCGGTCGGCCCCCGCGCCGCACCCCCGTCGTCGTCCCCGTCCGCCAACCCTGGCTCCGTGCACAGGGGTTGAACGTCACCCGGCACGCCGCCGCGCTGCGGCCCTTCCGGGCCGGGGAGTTCGGGTCCGGGGCCGCCGCGCCCACCGCCGGTCATCTCCAAGCGGTCAACGCCCTGTTGGGCCAACTGCGTGGCGAACTGCTGCGGCAGAGCGAGCAGGTGCGGCGGTTGGCCCGTAGTGCCGCGGCGCAGCCGGAGAGCCGGCGGTTGCAGGGGCTGCTCACCGCCAAGGAGCAGGCGCACGACTGGGTGCGTGAGGTCGAGCGGATCTGGGATTTCTATTTCGAGTTGTTCGGGCAGCGGCAGTCGGTCTTCGCCGACGCCCTGTTGTCCTGCGACCGGATCGCTCTGTCCTGTTACCAGGCCGCCTATCTCGGCGTCGGCGAGGCCAAGCCGCTGCCGGCCCCACCGCCGTTCTCCTTCATGCGCACCGGGTTCTCCCCGGCCACCTTCCGCCGTGGCATCCCCCTGCGCCGCCTCGGCCGCCGGCTCAACCCGTTCCCGCTCGTCCAGTTGCCCTATCACCGGCTCGTGAACCCCTGGACCCTGGGCGCGGTGCTCCACGAGGTCTCCCACAACCTCCAGAGCGACCTCGGCCTCGACAAGGCCGTGCCCCGCGCCGTCGCCCGCCGACTCCTCGACGAGGGCTGCCCGCCGGCCGTCGTCCGCACCTGGGTCCGCTGGAACCGCGAGATCTACGCCGACCTGTGCGCCCTGCTGCTCGGCGGCCCCGCCGTGGTCGGCTCCCTGCTCGACGTGATCGGCCGCGCGCCGGCGACCGTCCTGACGTACAGCCCGGTGGGCCCGCATCCGACACCCTGGTTCCGCGCGTGGATCTCGATCGAGCTGCTGCGGAGGATGGGGTTCGAGGAGCAGGCCGAGCGGTACGGGCGGCTGTGGGCGTCGATCTACCCGGACCCGCGCGCCGGCACGCTCCCGCGCGAGCTGCTCGCCACCTTCGCCGGGGCCCACCCGGCCGTCGTCGACGCCCTCTGCTTCCGTCCGTTCCCGCAGCTCGGCCGCCGTAGCCTCGCCCGGGTGCTGCCCTTCGGCAGCAAGGAGTACGCGATGCAGCGGGAGGCCGCCGAACGACTCGCCGCCGGCACCGACCCCGGCATCATCCCGGCCCGCTTCCTGATCGGCGCCACCCGGTCCGCCCTCGACCGCGGCCTCGCCCGCCCGGGCGTGATCACCCGCAACTTCTACACGGAACTGGCGAGGCGATGACGGTGACCCTCCAGTCCGCCCACGAGGCCCTCACAGCGGCCCTGCACCGCCTGCGCGACACCACGCGCGAACTGGAACTGATCGCCGTGTCCGACCAACCCCGGGGCGGGGGTGTGGTGTTGGTGGACGAGGTCGCCGACGCCGCGCTGGAGACGAGCGGTGCGGCCGAGCTCGCGGTCACTGTCGCGCAGGGGGACTCCGGGCCCACCGTGGCGCGGAGCCAGTGGTACGTCCACACCCTGGGCCGCGTCCTCGTCGACCGTCTGGCCGCACCCGAACGCCTCGCCGAACTGGGCGCGCTGGGCAGCGAGTTCGGCCGTGAGGCCGGTGCCTGGGCGGACGAGGTGGTCCGCTGCGTGCACGCCTGCCAACAGGCGCTCTGGAGCGACGTCCTGCCCGCGGCCCTCGCCTACTGGCAGGAGATCGCCGCGCTGAACACCACGTGCTCCACGTCCGGCGTACGCCGCTGACCTGGAGAGGAAGGAGAGCACGATGCCGAAGCTCACGATCCGGGTCTTCCTCAGCCCGCGCCGCGTGGACGAGAAGGAGCCCGACCGGTGGCGCGAAGGATGGCCCACCCCCTCCGGCGTCGTCCTCCAGCTGACGCGCGGCAATCCGCCCGGGGACGATGAGGAGGAGTGCGGGCCGATCGTCCTGCACGGCTCGGACGAGCACGGCCTCCTCCGGCACAAGAAGGTGCCGGCCGGGCGGTACCGGGTCGACGTGCTGCACGGGCCCGCGCAGTTCACCCATCCGCTGGTGACCCACGGCGGGGCCGACGACCGCCACCACATCGAGGTGCCCGAACACCGGCCCGCCGAGGCGGAGATCGTCCTGCTGCCCGCCGAGAACGAACGGCTCTTCCAGCTCCACGCCCTCTTCGAGTCGGGCGAGCCGATCTCCGGTGCGGAGATCAAGGTGCGGGGCAGGCGGTTCGTCGGCGGGGCGGACGGCGCTGTGTACGCGGCCTGTCCGGACGAGCTGGTCACCGTCATCCCGTGCGACCACCCCGGCGCCCGGGCCGTCGCCCGCGACGGCGCCTTCGAGGCCAACCGGGCCGGTGTGAAGGGCGGGAAACCGCCCGAGTACGGCGTCGACGTCTACTATCGGCCCGCCCCCGCCCGGCTCACGGTCACCCCCCGGTTCAGGGACACCCCGCTCTCCGGTGTGGTCCTCGAACTGACCCGGCACGACGACCCCGACGCCGAACCGGAGCGCCGGGCCACCGACTCCGTCGACCCCACCTGCGTCTTCGACGACGTCCCCGCCGGCCGTGTCACCGTCGCCGTCGTCGACACCTCCGCCGCGACCTACGGCACCACCCGGCGCTCCGTCGTCGCCGTGCCGGGACAGCACCGTGCCAACCTGACCGTGCGCCCGGGCGACGACCTCGACCTGTCCGGCTCCTTCGCCTTCGAGCTGTCCACGACGGCCACCGGCACGCTGACCGGTCTGGTGACGGACCGCGCCGGCGTCCCGCTGCACGGCGTCGAGATCGCCGCCCGCCAGAACGACCGCCTGGAGCGCGCCAGGACCGACGTCAACGGCCGCTACACGCTCGACGACCTGCCCGCCGCCACCTGGACCGTCTCCCTCGCCCGCTCACCGGTGACGGTCGGCGGCCGGACGCTCGTCGCCGACCCGCCCGAGGGCGTCACCGCGACCGTCGCCGAACAGCGCACCAGCGAGGCACCCGACCTGGTCCTCGGCGAGGAACCGCACATCATCTTCGGCTTCGTCCACGACGAGAGCGGCCAGCCCCTCGACTTCGCGACCGTCGAGATCCGTACCGCCGACGGAGGAGCACTCCTCGGCACCACCCAGACCACCGACAAGGGGTACTACGAGTGGGCCGCGCCCACCGCCGGCAGGTTCCTGCTGAGCGTGGCGAGCCAGGACGGCAGGCCGGTGCGCCGGTTCCCGGTGGAGGTGCACTCGACGACCCGGATGGACATCACACACCGCGTCAACGGCAGCTCCGGCCCGCCGTCCGGCTCCACGCCCCCGCCCACCCCCGACCAGAACCTGGTCGACCTGTCGACCTTCCCGGTGCTCACCGAGGAGATCGGCACCTCGGGCGGCCGGGCCTCGGCCTCCGGCACCGTCGACCGCGCGTCGGGATACGGACAGACCGTCGAGGGCGCCCTGCGCGACGTGCTCGGCTGGCGGCCGGGCTCCAACACGTCCGGATTCCAGGCCGCGTTGGCCGGTGCCTTCGAGCTGCGTGAGGTGGAGGGGCACACCGAGTTCACCTGGCATCCGCGCGGCTACGCCGTCCAGGCCGACCTCGGCGCCCTCACCGGCGCCCAGGCCAGCATCTACCAGCGCGCCAAGAACGCGCTGGACCAGATCACCCCGCTGCTCGACGGCCTCACCCCGCTCGATCCGGCCGCCGACCCACAGGACACCGAGGCGGTACGGTCCATCGTCCGCGCCGAACTCGGCGAGCTGGTCGACGAGTTGGCGGTCGAGGGCGGCCCGCGCATCCAGCGCGTGGACGAGCTGTTCACGCTGCTGCTCGGTTCCCGCAACCCCGGCACCCGGCTGGACCCTGACACGGTGGGCGGTCAACTCGCCCAGCTGCGGGACCGGTTCGGCCTGTCCACCGCGCGCGTCGGCACGCTCGACGAGGAGCGGATCGTCACCAACTTCCGTATCGTCGTCGACCACGTTCTCTCGCTCGCGGCCGGCTGGGACGTGGACCGCAACCTGTTCGCCGGGACCACCTCGCAGACCTCGCTGGGCACGATCCTCATCCAGCTCTCCCGCAGCCTGGACGTCGTCGCCCAGTCCGTGGAGGAGACGGTCTTCGCGCTGGACTCGGTCTTCGTGGACGCGGCCCAACGCCAGACGATCCAGCTGCGGTTCAGCGACGGCACCGCGACCACTCCGGCGACTCCGCCGATCCTCCTGTCCGACCTGCTGGACTGGGTGGTCCGCGTCTCCACCATGGAGGGACCGCGGCTCATCCAGGACGCCGGCAAGGACGGCGTCATCGCGATCGCGCCCATGCTGGACCAACTGGCCCGGCTGATCCAGCTCACCGAGCAGCTGGTCACGCCTCCGGTCAGCCAGGGAGGCGACCGGACGCTGCCCGACGGCATCCGAACTCCGCGCGTGCTGAGGGCACTTCGCGAGCTCGGCGGCCAACTCGACGACGCGAAGCGGCTGGCGGGCGCAGTGCAGCGGCCCGAGGCCGTGGAGATCGTCTTCGTCGACGCCGCCGGTGCCGGCGGCGACGGGATCTCCACGACCGTGACCGTCGTCGGCCGCGGCTTCGTCCCCGCCTCGGAGGCCGTGCTCACCGCCCTCGGCCGGCCGCAGTTCGGGGAGTTCCGCTCCACGAAGCCCGTGGACCTGGGCCAGTCCAGCCGCGCGACCTTCACCTTCGGCTTCCTGCCCAGCGGTACGGCGCCGACCGCTCCGATCACCTGGCTGATCACGGTGGTCAACCCGGGCGGCATTCGCAGCAACACGGTCGACGCCCTGACGACCTGACGGAGGAGACCCATGGCGAACGAACAGGACTACCAGGCCTTCCTCGACCGCATCGCGGCCCTCCGGGAGACCGTCACCGACCGGCTGTCCGCGCAGCTCGTCGCCGATCCGCAGCTGGCGGACGTGCTGACGAAGCAGATCGACGACCTGCTGCAGTCCGCGGTCAAGGCGGACCTGGAGCAGAAGCCGCCGCCGGACAAGGGCCTCGCCCAGCTGGTCGGCATCGGCGACCAGGCCGCCGACGCGCTCGGCAAGACGCGGCTGCCGCAGGCCATCGAGCCGTACGACGAGACGGTGTCGTCCGAGCGGCTCGTGGCGATGGGCGACCTCTACTACATCTACCAGCACGAGATGATCGGCGTGTTCCGCGCCGTGCAGAAGCTGCAGGAGCTGTTCCGGGCGGGTGCCGTGTACCTGTCCAGCGGTGCGGGCGCGTACGCGCTCTACCAGTTCGACCGCCGCGAGGTCCTGCGCTACACCCGCCGGGACCGACTGGCCGCGTACCGCCGGGCGTTCGGCTACGGCAGGGCGCCCGTCCCCGCCGGCTCCCGCGCCAACAGCGACTACCACGGCCTGTTCGAGCACTTCGTCAACCAGGTCGCCCTCTTCCACCGCGACAAGCGGATCGCGGACGTGGTGCGGGAGCGTGCCTACGATCCGAGCTTCGGCAGCATCGCCGTCGTCCGCCGGGCCGGCCTGGACCTGCGCAACAACCTGAAGTTCACCTCGTACGGCCATGTCAACGTGCTCCGCGTCGAGGTCATGCAACTCCTCGACGAGGCGTACCGCATCCTCGGCTCCGACGACATCAAACGGCTCTACGGCGCCGACACCGCCTGGGACGTCGTCGAGATCGTGCTGGCCCAGTACTTCGGCGAACGCCTGGTCACCTCGCCGCGCCAGCGCATGGCGATCGCGGGCCGCGAGGTGCTGCGCTGGCTGGCCCAGCCGCATCTCCTCCAGACCCAGCGGGCGAAGTTCGAGACGCTGTTGCTCGAGATCGCGGAGAGCGCGGAGGAATGGCTCACCAGCGCCCAGTCGCTGGGCGTCGCGGTCCGCCAGGAGGACCGCAGGGGCATGCCCTGGGACCGCTCCGCCGCCCCGGTGGCAGGCGCCCAGCGCGTCACCCGCCCCCGCCCACCGGCACCACCGGCGGTCCGGGGCACCGGGCCGGTCGGCGGTACCCGAGGCCGTGTTCCCGCGCACCTCAACGGGGCACGTGTGTGATCCGAAGCCGTGATGCCGGCGCGGATCCGGTGCGCCGAGCACCGGTGGACACGGTTCGGCCCGCTGCGCTGGGCCGAGTCCCCGGCAGGGGTGCGGAGGCCGCTCACACGGGCGGCGCCGCGCCCCTCGGGGGCGGTCCCACGAAGGGAAACCGTACCGGCGCGGCCCTGCACCACGCCCACACCCGCCGCCCCCACACCCTCGCCCACCTCCGCGACCTGCTCCGCCACCCCACCGTCAGCGCCAGCCCCGCCCGCCACCCCGACCTGCACAGATGTGCCGCCCGACTCGCCGTGCACCTCCGCCGTATCGGGCTCGACGCCGTCGCCGTGCGGCCGGGGCGCGTCGCCCCCGTCGTCACCGGCGAGTGGCTGCGGCGCCCCGGCGCCCCCGTGGTGCTCGTCTACGGCCACTACGACGTCCAGCCCGCCGGACCCCGCACCGCCTGGGCCAGGGACCCCTTCCGCCCGACGTTCGACGGGGGATACGTGTACGCACGCGGCGCCAGCGACGACAAAGGGCAGCTCGTCGCTCAACTCGCCGCGATCGAGGCGTGGTTGGCGACCGGCGGGCCGCCGGTCAATCTGCGGATCGTGCTGGACGGGGAGGAGGAGATCGGCAGCCCCACGCTCCGGCACGACCTGCACCGCGACCCCGCCCACCTGCGCGCCGATCTCGCCGTGGTCTCCGACACCCGTATGCGGGACCCGCACACCCCCGTCCTCGTCACCGGTCTGCGTGGCTCCCTCGCCGTCCGCCTCGACGTGACCGGCCCCGCCACCGACCTGCACGCCGGTGCCTACGGCGGTGCGGTGGCCGAGCCCGCCCAGGTGCTGTCCGCGCTGGTGGCGAGCCTGCACCGGCCCGACGGTCGGGTCGCCGTCGAGGGTTTCCACGACGGTGTACGGCCCCTTCGCCCGGCCACCCGCGCCCGCCTCGCCCGCGACGGACCCACCGACCGCCGGCTCCTCGCCCCGGCCCGACTCCCTTACGGACACGGCGAACCCGGGTACTCCGCCTTCGAACGCACCACCGTCCGCCCGGCCGTGGTCGTCACCGCTCTCCGAGCCGCCGCCCGATCGGCCATCCCCCGCCGGGCCACCGCCGAACTGAGCATCCGCCTGGTCCCCGATCAGCGCCCGGCCACCGTGCTCCAGAACCTCCGCACCCACCTGGCGCGGCGCATCCCGCACGGCGTCAGGGCGCGGCTGACAGTGCTGGCCGCCTGTCCGCCGTACCGCCTCGACCACCGCGACCCGGGCGTCGCCGCCGTATGCCGGGCCACTGCCCCCGTCTTCGGCCGGGCGCCCCTGCTGCTGCCGTCCGGGGGCTCCATCCCCTTCGTGAGCGACCTCGCGGCCACCTCGGGCACCCAGACCCTCCTCCTGGGCTTCGGCCTCCCCGGCGACCGCATACACGCCGCGAACGAACGCTTCGCCCTCGGCCGCCTGCACAGGGGAACGGACACATGCGTCCGGCTGTACGGGGAACTCGGCGCCTTCTAGCCGTCGAGGAAGTCCCCGTCCACGTACACCCACGCACCGTCGACCCGCTCGAAGCGGCTGCGCTCGTGCAGCGCACCGCCCTTGAAGGACGCCCGGAACGTCACCGTGCCGGTGGTGTGGAAGGCCGTGCCTTCGGTCGTGGCGAGGATCTCCAGGCCCGTCCAGCGCATGCCCGGGTCGAAGTCGACCCGGGCGGGACGGGTCCTGGGGTGCCAAGTCCGCAGCAGGTACTCCTCGTTGCGCTTCACGAAAGCGCTGTAGCGCGAACGCATCAGGGTCTCGGCGGTCGGGGCCGCGGTCTCACCCATGGGGGTCCCCCCGGTCGAGGTTGTTCGAGACTGGGGGAGGAATCGGCCACAGCACTTCTCGTACGTCTCCGCAAGACCGCAAGGGCAGGGGGGGTTGTGAACTGGGGCGGAGCCGTGCTGCCGCCTGGATTGCGAGGTACGTCGGGACATGGGGTCCATTCTGCTGCACCAAGCGCTGTGTGAATTCTGTGAACCAGCTGCTCCGACACGTGCGCATCATGTGCGGGTCGTACACGCCTCCCTTCACCGAACCTTCCTTCGGACTGGCGCGAACCCGCCTTGCTTCTGCAACGGCCAACTCCCCAAGGTGGGTTGAGCACTTGAGCATCAGGAGTCACAAGCGCGTGTGCTTGACCCGGACGGCAGTCCGTCCGGGGCAATGACGGGGGAAACTGATACGGGGTGCGCGGACCGGCGCGAACAGGGCGTGTCGGGTGACTTCCGTGCGCTGTCGTGAAGAGACCTCTCCCTCTGCCGCCTCTTGGTGCCAACACCGGTGCCTGAGAAGGGATAGGAGGGGGAATGCCGACGAATGCCGTGAGCGCCGCGAGGCCGACTTATCCGGGCGTCTACGTCGAAGAGCTTCCCAGCAGCACCCGCACCATCTCCGCCGTGACCACCTCGGTGACCGCCTTCGTGGGGCACACCCGGCGCGGCCCGCTCAACGAGCCGGTGCGCGTCACCGGGTTCGCCGACTTCGAGCGCCGCTTCGGCGGCCTGAGCGCACAGAGCCCGCTCGCCTACGCGGTCCACCAGTTCTTCGGCAACGGCGGCTCCGTCGCCGTCGTGGTCCGGGTCGCCAAGGCCGGCAGCGGCAAGGCGGCCTGTGTCGCACTGGAGTCCACCGAGGGCCACAGCGAGAGCCGGGTCCTGGAGGTGCACGCCAAGGAACCCGGCGTGTGGGGCAACGGCCTGCGCGTCGCCGTCGACTACGACACACCCGCCCCCGACGAGACCTTCAACCTGCGGGTCTACGACGCCAAGGGCGACGCTCGCGAGAGCTTCACCGGGCTGTCCACCGACGCCGACAGCGGGAGTTACGCGCCGACCGTCATCAACGCCGGCTCGCGGCTCATCCGCGTCGAGGTCGTCGGCGACGGGCGCCCGGACCCGTCCGGCACCGTCTCCAAGCCCTTCGGCCATCAGCTGCCCGACCTCGCCGTCGACCTGACGGTCAAGATCGGCGACGTGGAGCGCGAGTTCAAGCTCTACGAAGCCGACTGCGACGGCGAAGCCCCGTCCACCGTGGCCGAGTTGGCGCTGCTCCTGGAGCGCAAGCTGCGGGCGCTGCCCGACGCGCCCGGCAAGCACGCCTTCGCCGGCGTCGAGGTCACCGCCTTCGGCCGCCGCATCCAGGTGGTCGCCGGCTCCACCGACCCCGAGGACGTCGTCCGCTTCCTCGGCGAGTGCGCCAACGACCTGGGCCTGGAGGCCTCGGTCAACCCGCCGGTGTTCCCGCTGGAGGGCGGCGAGGACGGCGAGGCACCGGGGCCCCGTGACCTGATCGGCTCCGAGGCCGACAAGACCGGCATCCAGGCGCTGCGCGGGGTGGCCGACGTCAACCTGCTGTCGCTGCCCGAGCTGGCCTCGTACGAGAAGATCGAGGACGCGCTCACCGTCGTATCGGCTGCTCAGCGGTTGTGCGAGGAGCGGCGGATCTTCCTGCTCGTCGACGCGCCGAGCACCTGGGTGAGTGTGGACGGCGCCCGTGCCGGGCTGTCCGCCTTCGACGCCGTGCGCGGCAACCACGCCGGCCTGTACTTCCCGCACATCCAGCTCACCGACCCGCTCACCGGGCGGCTGCGTGCCTTCCCGCCGTCCGGCGCGATCGCCGGAGTCGTCGCGCGCACCGACTCCGAGCGCGGTGTGTGGAAGGCGCCCGCCGGCACGGATGCGCAGCTCGTCGGAGTGCACTCGCTCACCGTCGATCTGACGGACCGTGAGACCGGCCTGCTGAACCCGCTGGGTGTCAACTGCCTGCGCACGTTCCCGGTCACCGGCCCGCTGGTGTGGGGCGCGCGCACGCTGGAGGGCTCCGACGCCCTCGACAGCGCGTGGAAGTACGTGCCCGTGCGGCGGCTCGCGCTGCATGTGGAGGAGAGTCTCCAACGCGGTCTGCAGTGGGTCGTGTTCGAGCCCAACGACGAGAGCCTGTGGCAGCAGATCCGGCTGTCCGCCTCCTCGTACCTGCACACGCTCTTCCGCCAGGGCGCCTTCCAGGGCAGCACCCCGCGCGAGGCGTACTTCGTCAAGTGCGACAGCGAGACCACGACGGACGAGGACGTCGCCAATGGCGTGGTGAATGTCCTGGTGGGCATCGCGCCGGTGCGTCCGGCCGAGTTCGTGGTCGTCAAGATCCAGCAGACGTCGGGGCAGTTCGCGCTCTAGCGGCCCGCCGACGAATGGAGAGCTGAAGGAATCCGATGGCTGAGTTCACGGTCAACGCGCATCGCTTCGACCCCTACAAGAACTTCAAGTTCCTTGTCCTGTGGGACGGTCGGACGGTCGCCGGCATCAGCAAGATCAGTCCGCTGAAGCGGACCACCGAGGTCGTCAAACACCGCAACGGCGGCGACCCCTCCTCCCCGCGCAAGTCGCCGGGCCGCTCCGAGTTCGAGGGCATCACTCTCGAACGCGGGGTCACCCACGACCCCGAGTTCGACCGCTGGGCCAACAAGGTCTGGCAGGTCGGCGCGGGCCTGGGAGCGGAGGTGTCCCTCGCCGACTTCCGCAAGGACATCGTCATCCAGGTCCTCAACGAGGCCGGTCAGGTGGCCGTGTCGCACAAGCTGTACCGGACCTGGCCGAGCGAGTACCAGGTCCTCGGCGAGATGGACGCCAACGCCAACGCGGTGGCCATCCAGTCGCTGAAGCTCGAGTGCGAGGGCTGGGAGCGGGACTACGAGGTGCCCGAGCCGGAGGAGCCCTCCTTCCTCAATCCGGCCTGAGACAGGGGCAGTCGGTGGAGGACATGGCGATCACGGGGGCGGCCGGACTGCTGGCCGCCTGGGAGAGCGGGCTCGGCGAGGGGCCGACCGGCCGCGCGCTGCTGCTGCACCGCACGGCGCGGCCCGACGTCGAGGCGTCCAGGCTGCCCGTCGTGCCCGTGGGGGAGCGCGAGGCCGACCTGTTCGCGCTGCGCCGGGCGCTGTTCGGCGAGCGGATGCAGGTGCGGCTGGAGTGCCACGCGTGCGGTGAGGACATGGAGTTCGACCTGGACGCGGGGGAGTTGGCCCGGTCCCTGGGCGGCTCTTCCCCGGTCCAGGCGGTCGAGGCTGCGGTACGGGTCCAACAGGACGGCTGGCACGTCGAGTTCAGGCTGCCCGGGGTCGCCGACCTGGACGCGGCGGCCCGCTCGGCCGACCCGCGCGCCGCGCTGCTCGCCCGGTGTCTCGTCTCGGCGGAACGCGACGGAACGGCCGTACCGGCGGGGGAGTTGCCCGCGTCGGTGCAGCGCCGGATCGCCGAGGCCGTCGAGGCGGCCGACCCGGGTGCCGACCTGACGCTCAACGTCGCCTGCCCCGAGTGCGGCGCGGCCACCCCGGCCGAGCTGGACATCGCCTCCTACCTCTGGACCGAACTGGACGCCTGGGCACGGGACGTGCTGCTCGACGTCCATCTGCTCGCCACCGCCTACGGGTGGAGCGAGCCGGAGATCCTGGCGCTCAGCCCGACGCGGCGCCGCTACTACCTGGAGCTGTGTGCCGATGTCTGACACCCGGGGTGCCCCGGACTTCCTCGACCGGCTGATCGCGCGCCACGCCGGCCCGCGACCGGCCGCGGCGCGGGTACGGCCCCGGCTGCCCGGCCCCTTCGAGCGGGTCGAGGCGGTCCGGGCCGCCGCGCCGACGCCGGACGAGGACACGCTGCTGTGGCCCGCCGCCACACCGTCGGCCGCACCGCCGGCGGAGGCGGTCCGGCCGACGGCCGCTCCGGTGCCGCGCACCCACACGGAACGGGAGCGGACCGTCGTACGGACCGAGCGGGCGGCGGAGCAGCAGGCCGCGCGTCCGGCACCCGCGCTGCCCGAAGCGCCCCTGCTGCGGCCCGCCGCGCCCGTCGCACCGCCACGGGCCCTGCCCGAGACCGGGCGGCGGGCGGCGGGCCGGGGACGCGCGGAAGGCGCGCCCTCACAGACCGCGGCGGCCCTGCCCATCCCCCCGGGCACGGACGCCGCCCCCACCGTCGTGTCGGCGGCGCCGCGACCCGGCGCCGCCGACACGACGGCAGCCCGCGACGCCGTACGGCAGGCGGCGGCGCGGCGACCGGGGAGGCCGACCGAACAGGTCGTGCAGGTGCAGATCGGGCGGCTGGAAGTGACGGCCGGGGACGCGTCGGCCGACAGCGGACGGCGGCGGACGCCCGCGAAGGAGCGGGCCGGGGCGACCTTGAGTCTGGCGGACTACCTGGCCCGGGGGCGCGAGTGAACAGGACGAGCGGAACCGAGGAACTGACGTCATGAGCAACGCACTTGCCATCGCCCATGTCACCCAGGCGCTCGCCCTGCTGATTGAGAACAACGTGGGGCCGGAGTTCGGGGAGGCCGTCAAGGTCGAGCCGCGCAAGCCACCGGCCGACCCGCAGCTGGAGCAGCCGACCATCTCGGTGTTCCTCTACCAGGTCACGCCCAACACCTCGCAGCGCGGCAACGACCTGCCGACCCGCGCGTCCGACGGCACGCTGGTCAAACGGCCGGCCGCCGCGCTGGACCTGCACTACGTCATCAGCGCCTACGGCGACGAGAAGGAACTGGTCGGGCAGCGCCTGCTCGGCTCCGTCGTGCGCACCCTGCACGAGATCCCGGTCCTGCCGAAGGACGTCATCGAACAGGCCGGTGAACGGCCCTACTTGGCGGGCAGCGACCTCGCCGAGGCGGCCCAGCGGGTGCGGTTCACGCCGACGGTGATGGACATCGACGAGACCTCGAAGCTCTGGGGGATGCTCTACCAGACCCCGTACGCCCTGTCGGTCGTCTACCAGGCGACGCTGATCTACATCGACGGCCGCGAGACGCCGGTACCGGGCAAGCCCGTGGAGCGGCCGGAGGTGCGGGTGCTGCCGTTCGGGGCACCGGGCGCACCGGTCCCTCCGGGAGCGGAGCCGAAGGCTGAGGTTCCGTCAAGCAAGGGTGACGCAGGGACCGTGGCGAAGACCGGGACAGAACCCCCCGCCCCCGTGACCGCCAAGAAGGCCCCTTCCAAAGCCGTTGCCAAGACCGCCGCCAAGGCTCCCGCGCGCACACGCAAAGCGGCGCCCCGGGCCACCAAGGCCGCCCCGCGCCAGGGCGACGACACCACGGAGAAGTGAGCCGGCATGGAGACGACGGGGGCAGGTGAGGACATGGGAACACCCGAGCAGGGCACGACGCTGACCGCGGAGATCCGGCGCGTCCTGGCCCGTGTCGACGCACACGCGGCGCGGTCGGCGAAGAAGGACGCCGTTCCCGGTGCCCAGCTGGTACCGGCCGACGGTCCCGGCATCGCTCCCCTCGACGCCCTCCTCACCTGCTTCAGCCTCACCCCCTTCGAGCGCGACCTGCTGCTCCTCACCGCCGCCCACGAGTTGGAGCCGACCACCGCCGCCCGGTGCGCCGCGGCGGCCGGTGATCCCGAGCGGGCGTACCCCACCTTCTCGCTCGCCCTCGCCGCGCTCGCGCAGCCGCACTGGAGCGCGCTCACGCCCGTCGCACCGCTGCGGCGGTGGCGGATCGTCGAGCTGGACGACGAGTCGCGGCTGACGACCTCGCGGCTGCGGCTGGACGAGCGGATTCTGCACTTCCTGCTGGGCTCCCCCTACCTGGACGCCCGGCTGCACGGTCAGCTGCGCCGCACGCCGGTGCCGGACGCGCTGTCGCCGTCGTACGACCTGGCCGCCGACCGGCTCGCCGAGGGCTGGACGAACGGGGCCGACGCGCCGCTGGTGGAGATCACCGGCGGGGACCTGCGCAGTCGGGCCGACATCTCGGCCGCCGCGGCCGCCCGGGCGGGGCTCGGGCTGTACGCGATGAGCGCCGAGGACATCCCGTCCGCCCCCGCCGAGCGCGACCGGCTCGCCCGGCTGTGGCAGCGCGAGGCGATCCTGCTGCCCGCCGCACTGCTCGTCGAGGCGGGCGAACTGGACCGGGACCAGCGGGCGGCGACCGAGTCGTTCCTGGCGGGCGCGGCGGTGCCGGTCGTCGTGTCGAGCGAGGACCCGCTGCGGTCCGAGCGGTCCTACGGGGCCCGGGTGGCCGTTCCCCGGCTGGACGACGAGGAGCAACTCGGCCTGTGGGCAGGCGCGTTCGAGGAGATCGACCTGGACGAGGGCGAACTGCGTTCCCTGGTCGCGCAGTTCCAGCTGCCGCCGCACGTCGTGCGTTCCGCCGCGGCCACCGTACGGCGCAGGCTCCCGCACGAGGACGAGCCGGACGCCGCCGAACTCGCCTGGCGGGCCGGTCTCGACGAGGCCCGGATCGGCATGGACGAGCTGGGGCGGAGGATCGAACCACAGGCCGGCTGGGGGGACCTCGTCCTGCACGAGCGGCAGACGAGCGTGCTGCGGGAGATCGTCGCGCATGTCCGGCAGCGGGCAACCGTCCACCAGGAGTGGGGATTCGGCGCCACCCTGCGGCGCGGACTCGGTGTCACCGCCATGTTCGCCGGCGGCTCCGGCACCGGAAAGACCCTCGCCGCCGAGGTCATGGCGAACGAACTCGGCCTCGACCTCTTCGTCATCGACCTCTCCCAGGTCGTCAGCAAGTACATCGGCGAGACCGAGAAGAACCTCCGCCGGGTCTTCGACGCCGCCGAACGCGGCGGCGCGCTCCTCCTGTTCGACGAGGCCGACGCGCTCTTCGGCAAGCGCAGCGAGGTGAAGGACAGCCACGACCGGTACGCCAACCTGGAGGTCAGCTATCTGCTGATGCGGATGGAGGCATACCGAGGCCTCGCCGTCCTCACCACCAACATGAAGAGCGCCCTCGACACGGCGTTCCTGCGCCGCATCCGCTTCGTCGTCGACTTCCCCTTCCCGGCCGAACACGAACGCGCCGAGATCTGGCGCCGGGTGCTGCCCCCGCAGGCCCCGGTCAAGGACATCGACCCGGCCCTGCTCGCCCGACTCACCGTCGCCGGCGGCTCGATCCGCAACATCGCCCTGTCGGGCGCCTTCCTCGCCGCCGAGGAGGGCGACCGGCTGCAGATGCGGCACATGCTCGCCGCCGCCCGCACCGAGTATCTGAAGCTGGAGCGCTCCCTGACGCCGACGGAGGTCCGCGGATGGGTGTGAGACGTACTCCGGAGCGTGAACCCTCGGCGATCCGTATCGAGGTCGGCGAGCTGGTGCTCGACGGCTTCCGGGCCGATCCCGAGCGCGTATCGGCCGCGTTCGAGAGCGAGTTGACCCGGCTCGTACGGCTGCACGGCGTGCCGTTGGCCGCCGACGGCCCGCTCGCCGTCGACGCCCTGTCCGGGCTGCCGCCCCTGCCCGCCGGGCTCTCCGCGCGGCGCCTCGGGCAGGAGCTGGCCCGGGCCGTGCACGAGGGGCTGAGCGGGCACGGGGAGGTGAGCCGGTGAGTTCACCCACGCAGGACGCCCGTGCGGAGCGGGCCGCCGAGCAGCGGCGCCGCAAGCGCAGGGAGAAGGCCGCCAAGTCCCGTACACCCGAGCCGAAGAACATCGTCAGCGGCGCCGGACAGCCTCTCGACCCCGGTCTGCGCCGGGAGTTGGAGGAACAGCTCGGCCACGACCTGAGCCGCGTACGGCTGCACACCGGCCGGGACGCCGGGCAGCTGACCGAGCTGCTGGGTGCGGACGCGGTCGCCGTCGGCCAGGACGTCTTCTTCCGCGAGGGCGCCTTCCGGCCCGGCACCGAGCAGGGACGGCGCCTGCTCACCCATGAGCTCCAGCACACCGTGCAGAACCCGCACGGCCTCGGCGCGCTGCGGGCCGGCCGCGAGCTGGGCGCCGTAAGCCTGCCGCAGCAGGCCGTCGAACGGGAGGCGGAGGCCGCCGCGCAGGCGGTCGTACAGCCGGATGCGGCGACGGAGGCTCCTCAGGTCGAGGAGGGGCGGGCCACTCCCGGCTGGCTGCGGTACGCCACCGTGGACGCCGACCGCATGCGCGCCGAGGCCATCGACCCGGCGACCCTCGTGGACCGGCTCGCGGGCCATGTGCTGCGCTCCCTGCGCGGGGACCCGACCGATGCCTCGGGCCGCGTACGGCTCCAACTCGCCCGGATGTCGGAGCAGTTGGAGGACGCGGTCGTCGAGCGGCTGGAGGACCGGCTGCTCACCCCCGAGTACGACCGGCTGCTGGAGATCGCCGAACAGGCCCGGCCCGGGCCCGTCGAACTCCAGCCCGCCGAGGCGCCGTTGCCGGAGGTCGACCTCTTCGCTGAGCTCGGTGTCGAGCGCACCCAGTGGCAGAAGAAGCAGGAGTCCGCCCGGAGTTCGGCCGACCGGCGGGCCGACGACTCCCGCGCGGAACAGCGGGACGCCAGGGCGCGCGACGAGAAGAGCGGCAGCGACCGCAGCCGGGCGCGGGCGGACGCGGCCACCGAGGACCAGGAGGCCGTCCGGCGCACCGAGCAGGAGGACGAGCGCAACGCCTCCCGGCAGTACGACAAGGAGGAGCAGCAACAGACCGACGAGCAGGCCGCCGCCGACCGCGAGCGCACCGACCAGGCCTCCGACGCACGGACCCAGGGGCAGCAGGACGGTACCGAGCAGGCCAAGGAGGAGCGCAAGGAGCAGCGCGAGCGGGAGGAGGCCGACCCGGAGCAGGCGAGTGCCCCCGGGGCCGACAAGCGCAAGGAGCGGGACGCCCAGACGCAGCCCGCCGCCGGTTCCCGCAACGAGCGGCCCGACCCGAAGCAGAAGGCCCAGCCCGGCCCGGTACGTCCGGAAAAGGTCGACGAACGCGCCGAGCAGCCCGACTCCGCCCTCTCCGAGCACGGGCTCAACGAGAAGGACGAGGACGGTGGCGCCGAGCCCGAGGTCCGCGAGGAGGAACGGCCGCTCGGCCTCGAAGCGGGCGCCGACAGGGAGGTCGCGGGCGAGGAGGACGAGGGCGCCCGGACGGCGGGCGCCGAGGACGAGCCCGCCATCAAACCCGAGGACCATCTCCCCGAGGCCGACCTCGACCTGTCCGCCGTACCGACCGCGGACCGGCTCGAACCGGGCGCCGCGGAACCGTCGTTGCCCTCCTTCCCGGCCCCGCCGCCGACCAAGGCGGAGCGGATCGAGCAGGAGCGGGAGAAGAACGAGCAGGACCAGGGCGAGGATGACGCCGGGCCCGAGCCGAAGGCCCCCGGTCAGGACGAGGGTCCCGTCGAGGGCGAGGCGCCGCAGCCCGAGAACGGGCCCGCCGCGCAGGCGCAGGACCGGGGCACCAAGGACCTTCAGGAGACGGAGAAGCCGCTCGACCAGGAGGTCGGCCCCGATCCCGCGACCGAGGACAAGGAGCGGCCCGAACCGGAGGCCGAGAAGCCCGACCCGGAGCAGCAGCAGGAGAAGCAGCAGGACAAGGACGCCGAGGACTCCGGGGCGGACGGCGACGACGAGCGGCCGGACGCCAAGGACGAGGAGGCGGAGAAGAGCGAGGAACAGGAGCGTACGGCCGTGGAGGCGCGGTCGGTCGGCGGCGGGGCGACGCCGCCCGTCGCGGCCGCCGTCTCCCGGCCCGCCGGTGCGCAGACGCCGAGGACGGCGGTCGAGGACCGCGACCCCTCGCCCGCCGCCCGCCGTGGCGCGGAACCGCCGAAGTCGGAGCGTGAGGCGCCGCCCGCCAAGAGCCAGGTGCCCAAGGAGAGCGGTCCCGGCGCCGCGCCGCGCGGGCCCGTCGGGGCCGCCGAGAAGACCGGTCCCGCCGTCGCCACCGGACCCGGTGCCGCGCCGTCCGTAGCGCAGGCCGCGGTGAGTCCGGCCGCCGAGCAGACCGACGTACCCGGGCAGTCCGCCGAGACGGACACGCCCCGGCCCGAGGCGTCCCTGGAGAAGGACGGCGGCGGGTGTGCCCCTCCGGCACCCGCGCCCGAGAAGGACGAGGGCGGACAGGGCAGTTGCGGGGGCGGCGGGGGAGAGACCGCGCCCGAGGAGAAGCAGGAGGAGCCGCCGGACGTCTCCGGGCAGGACCCCAAGACCGCCGTGGTCACCGTGAGCCGGCTGGCGCCGGACCAGGCGGCCGCCGCCATGCCCGGCGTGGACAGGGCCGCGGACAAGAAGATCGGCGAGGAGCAGAAGCGGCTCGCCGCCGATCCGCCGACGCGTGAACGGCCCTCCGGTGCGCCGCAGACGCGTTCCGCGCCGCCCGAGGCCGCGCCCGCGGCGGCCCAGGTGACCGGCAAGGTGGAGCGGGTCGGCCCGCCCGACCAGGGCGACAAGCAGCAGGCCAAGGGGGGCGTGAAGGCCGAGGGCAGGGCGCCGACGGCCGATGTGGCGCCGCCACCGGCGCCCGCCGTGCCCGACAAGGGGCTCAGCGAGGCCGAGGCGAAGAACGTCGAGGCCGCGGCCGACGCGGTCCCGACCACCGACCCCGAGCTGGAGAACAAGACGGTCGGCCCGGCGCCCAAGATCCGTCTCGAGGGTGCCAGCGATCCGACCCGCACCGACGACCAGGCCAAGGCGCTCAAGGACAAGCAGTCCGAGCTGCAGACGACGGGCCGCACGGACGCGGCCGCACCGCTCGGCGAGGACCAGATCTTCCCGAACGCGCCCCGCGAGGAGCTACGGGGCAAGGCGTCCACCGGCGGGGGCGGCAAGGCGGGCGCCCTGGAGGCCACCCCCGCCCCCAAGGCCGGTGTGGGCGCGGTCGCCAAGCAGGAGAAGGGCGCCGAGATCACCGCCGGCGGCGGCAAGGCGCAGGGCGATCTCGATGCCAGGGACAAGGAACACCAGCAGGGCGAGCAGCAGGCCAAGCGGGACAAGCAGGCCGAGATCGACCGCCAGGTCGAGCAGAACACCGCCCAGCAGACCGCGGAACGCGGCCGGGCCGCCCAGGAGGCGCAGAAGCAGCGCGAGGACTGGCGGACCGAGCAGGACAAGAAGATCGAGGACGCGGACCAGCGGTCCGGCGACGAGCACGACAAGAAGAACAAGGAGATCGTCAAGGCCCGCGACGACAAGGACAAGGAGGTCGGGGAGCGCAAGGACCAGGACAACGCGCGGATCGACACCGAGCGCGAGAACGCCGAGAAGGAGGCCCGGAAGAAGAAGGAGGAGAAGAAGCCCTCCGGGGGCCTGTTCGGCTGGATCGCCGACAAGGTCGCCGACTTCTTCAAGGGCCTGCTCGCGGCCGTCACCGCGGTCTTCGACGCCGCCCGCAAGGCCGTCAACGGCATCATCGACAAGTTCAAGGAGTGGGCCGACCAGGCCATCGACTTCGTACGGGACCTGGCGGTCAAGGCGATCAACGCGCTGGCGGATGTCCTGATCGCCATCGGCGACACGCTGCTGGCCGCCTTCCCCGAACTCCGTGACCGCTTCCGCAAGGCGATCGAGGGTCTGCGGGACGCGGCGATCGCGACGGTGAACCAGCTGGCGGACGGCCTGAAGAAGGCGGTCAACACGCTGCTGGACGCGTTGGCGGCGGGCCTGAACAAGCTCCTGGACGTGCTCGAGGCCGGGATCAAGGCGGTCATCAAGGCCTATCAGGCGATCATCGTCGGCGCGATCAAGTTCGCGCAGGCGGCGATCGAGGCGCTGGGGAAGTTCGCGGCCCTGGTCGCCGACATCGCGCCCGATCCGGGCGGCTGGATCTCCAAGGCGGGCAGCGCGGCCAAGACCGGTATCACCGACCACCTCTGGGGCGCCATCAAGGTGGCGGTCAAGGGATGGTTCGACACGAAGGTCGAGGGCATCCTCGGCCTCGGCAAGGCCGTCATCGACGTGCTGGTCAAGGGCTGTGTGTCGATCAAGCAGATCGGCAAGATGGCGTGGGACGCGGTGATCGCGTCCCTCCCCATGATGATCGCGTCCCTGGTCATCGAGAAGGTCGTCTCGATGATCATCCCGGCGGCCGGGGCGATCCTCACCATCATCCAGGGCCTGATGGCGGCGTGGTCGACGGTCAGCTCGATCCTGTCCGCGTTCTCGAAGTTCTGGGCATACCTGAAGGCGGTGAAGGCGGGCCCGGCGGCCTGCCTCTTCGCGGAAGCGGTCGCCGCGGGCGTAGTGGCCCTCCTGGACTTCATCACCAACTTCCTCCTCCAGAAGCTCTCTTCGGCGACGAAGGGCGTCGGCAAACGCCTCAAGGGCATGGCCCAGAAGATCATGGACGGGCTGAAGAAGGTCGGGGGCGGGGCGAAGAAGGCGGCGGGCTCCGCGGTCAACTCGGCGCGGGGGGCGTTGCGCAAGGCCCGGCAGGCCCTGTCCAGGTCCGGCGAGGAGCCGAGGCCGAAGGGCAGGCCGTCACCCGACCCGAAGTCGCCGGTGAAGCCGAAGGACCATGCCACACCCAAGGCGCCGGCGAAGAAGCCGGACGCGGCGGAGGCGAAGCCGAGGGAGAAGGCACCGGAACAGGAGAGGACGCCGGAGCGGGAGCCGTCGAAGGACACACCGGACCGGGAAAGGGAGCCTGCCAAGGAGCGGGAACCCGCGAAGGACCATGACAAGGCCCCCGAGACCACCCCGAAGAAGAAGCAGAAGGAGATCGAGGGCCCCAAACCGACCAAGTCCAGGCAGCCCAGGTCCCCGGTCGGCAAGGCCGTCTCCAAGGCCAAGGGTGCCGTCAAGTCGGCCCTGAAGAAGGTCGGCAACGCGGCGAAGACACTGGGCCGGAAACTGAAGAAGTCCAAGCTCGGCAAGGCGCTCAAGAACGGGGCGTCGAAGCTGCGCAACTTCCTCAAGCGCAAGAAGGACCAGTTCCGCGACCACAAGAAGCGGCAGCACGAGCAGAAGAAACGGAAGCAGGACCAGCGCAAGAAGGACGAGAAGTCCAAGGAGTCGAAAGAGGCGCGGCTCCAGAAGGTCGCCGCGCGAATCCGACCGAAGCTGCGGGCCATTCTGCAGCGAGGGATCCTCCGTACCTCCATGCAGGCAGTGCTCGCGGCCATGCGGGTGTGGTACCGCCTCACAGGTCTGGATCTGCGCGGTTCGAGCGTCGTCGAAATCGCGGCGCGGCTCAACCCGGAGGAAAACGTCGGTGAGGCGGACCAGCTCGAGGGCGAGGACGCGGCAGCCGCCTTGGGCGAGGGGACGACGCCCCGGACACCGGACACCGAACAGGTACGGCAGCAGCAGACCGGCCGCCTGCGCGAGGAGGCCCAGGCCCAGCGGCCTCCTGGCGGAGGCAGTGCCCAGCAGGCCCGCAACGGACAGAGCCAGGCCACATTCGATCCGGCCCTGCAGGAGATCCTCGACTACCCGTTCACGGTCGACGACGAGTTCGTGAAGGTCGGCGAGACCAACAGCTACCAGGGCACCCGGAAACGCCAGCGCCGCGACAAGCGCCTGCGTACGAAGCGCAACCTCGCGCTGACCGAGCAGTACACGGCGGACCACATCCCCTCCGGGCGTGCCGTGATACAGGCGGCGCAGGACAAGGCCATTGCTGACGCCGCCGCCACGGACGACGAGTTGCAGCGCATGTTGGAGGACGACGAGGCCGGCATTCTCACCAGGCAGGAGAAGGAGGATCTCGAACAGCGCAAGAAGAAGATCCTCAACGGCAAGTTGTTGCTGGCCCGGGACAAGAGCCAGGGCCGGAAGAAACATCAGAAGGAAGCGGACAACAAATACAAGCAGGCGCTGACGCTGCTCATACCGGAGCGGATCCACAAACTCGGCCGCACCTGGGGCGGAAGGAACCAGCCCGCCCAGTACGAGCGCGACGCCCAGGACCTCACCCGGGCCGCGAGATTCGATTTCCAGCGCTATCTCACCGTACTGTCGACTCCGCCCGAAGTGCTCACCAAGGAGTATGTGGCGCATTTCGCCCGGCACTACAAGAACCTGGTGGACCAGGGGCAAATACGTTACTCCCGGGCAATCGACAGAATGCTGATCTACTACTGGAAGAAAGCAAAGTGACGCACACGCAGATCGACAGCATCATGGCGAGCAAGCGGCTGTCCGGACCCGAGAAGCGGGATCGGATCTTCGCGCACCTGGCCGGTCAGCCGGACCGCGGCGTCCACGAGGCCACCGAGCTGCTCCGCACCACCGAACACAGGCACGTGGCCGAGTATCTCGCCCAGTACCTCGAACTCGTCCCCGGCGCCGCCGAGGAGAAGACCCGCGCGGCGGAACGTCTGCGACAGCACCCCGTGCTGGTGCGCTCCGCGGCTCGCCTGGTGCCCTGGTTGCCCGGCGACCTGCTCGACGGCTTCATCGCCGACTACCTGGACATCGGCGAGCCCAAGTCCCCGGTGTCCAACGTCCTGTACAGCATGGCGGTCTACACGCCCGAGCGCCTGCGCCAGTACCAGGACCGGATCGAGAACGAGCATGTCCAGCTGGGACTCCTGTCCGGAGCGCCGGACGCGGCTGTCGACGCGCTGACCGAGGAGTGGCACCGCGAGGGCGACCCGGCCGCGCTGATCCAACTGGCCCTGGCCCGGACCGAGTACGCCCTGGCGCGGGTGCGCTCTCTCCGGGAGGAGATCGGCGCCGATCCTGTCTGGGAACTGCTCGTCGAACTGGCCGGAGGCCTCCCGCGCATGGAGGGGGCGGCCGCCCATGAGCCGGCGTTCATGGGATTCGTCGTGGAGGCTGGAGCAAGCCCGCATGTGGTCGGAGCGAGCGTGACCGGCGAGGTGCCGATCTGTCCCTCCTGCGAGAGGCCCACCGCGCCCCTGCTGTCCCTGTCGGCGCAGTCTCTTCCCTACGAGCTGGCCCACGACCCGGTCTTCTACTGGTACTCCTGCCGGTGCGGCGCGCTGGACTCCACCACGGTGCGCATCGACCCCGTTGGGCTCACCGTCTACTACGCCCCGCACGGTCCCGCCGACCCCCAACTCAGCCTCACCGGCGCCGAGCGCTCACTCCTCCTCGAAGAACACCCCAATCAGCGGGGCGTGAGCGTGCGCGCGGTACCGGGAGAGACGCTGCACCAGGTGGGCGGGCTGCCGCAGTGGCGAGAGGCGGACAACCACCCGCGCTGCCCCGAATGCCACGACGCCATGCCCTTCATCGCCTACATGGACAGCAGCCGCAGTCCGTTCGGAAGCCTGGACTTCGGCGGAATCGTCTACTGCTTCTGGTGCGACGGATGCCGCGTTTCGAGCACCAAGGTCCAAGGCTGAGCGACTGCGTATCCAGGAGAACTCATGACCCGCTACGCCGACATCCCCAAACCCATCCGCTCCGGCATCGTCGTCGTCGACCCCGACACCGGCACCCCCCAGCGCATCATCGTCCTCCAGTTCAACCCGGACACCCTGGAGCGCAGCATCGCCCCCCAGTCCGCCGGGGACAGCGGTGACTCCGGGAGTGGCGGTACCGGGAGCGGGGACCGGAACGAGGCGTTGCGGCTCAAGGGGCCCGCCGAGGAGACCTGGAAGTTCACCGCTGAGATCGATTCCACCGACCAGTTGGAGATCGCGGCGCCCGACGGGATCCATCCGCAGCTCGCCACGCTCGAGATGCTCGTGCAGCCGACCACCGCGCAGTTGCGCGCCGCGAGCCGGCTGGCGCAGAACGGGACCATCGAGATCAGCCCGATCGAGATGCCGCTCACGCTGTTCACCTGGGGGAGCAAGCGGGTCATGCCGGTGCGGCTGACCGAACTGTCCGTCAACGAGTCCGCCTTCGACGTCAATCTCAATCCGATCCGGGCCTCGCTGAGCATCGGCATGAAGATCCTCACCGTCAGCGATCTGCCGGCCGGGCATCGCGGGGCCGACCTGTACATGGCCCACCTCGCGCAGAAGGAGCGGCTCGCCGCCGCCGCGCGGGGCGGGAGTCTCGGGGCGCTCGGGCTGCCGGGCGCGGACGTACTGAGCGGAAGGGGCTGAGGAGGAACACGCCATGGCCGAGATCGAATCGTACGAGAGCGCTCTGGGCGCGATACCCGGTGCCCATCCCTACCCCCGCACCAGCCGCTACCACGACGCCGAGATCGGCGTGCACCGGCTCCCCGACGGCACCGAAGTCCGTTACGCCAAGCGCCGTTTGCTGCCCCCGCTCGACGCGCAGGCGACGCAGGAACACGTCGTCGGGGCGGGCGAGCGGCCCGATCTGCTCGCCCAGCGCTTCTTCGGCGACCCCGGCCAGTGGTGGCGGATCGCCGACGCCAACCCCGTACTCGACCCACGGGAGTTGACGGACGAGGCCGGACGGATCATCGACGTCCCCGAGCCCGGAGGACACCGGCGTGTCTGAACAGCCCGTCGGGCAGGGTCCCGTCCACATCACGCTCCTCATGGGGCCCAAACTCGTCCGGCCGGTGCCGGCCGAGGTGACCGAAGCACTGCTGTCCGCGCAGATCACGGCCACGGCCGGCGAGCGGAGCGGCTTCCAGCTCGCCTTCGACCTCACCAAGAACGGCGTCATCAACCAACGGCTGCTCCCCGAGGGCTTCTTCGACCCGAAGACGCGGCTCGTCGTCACCGTCAGCGTCCGCGGCACCCAGGACGTCCTCTTCGACGGACTCGTCGTACGTCAGGAGGTCGGCGCCAGCAACCAGCCGGGGCACTCCACCCTCACCGTCACCGGCGAGGACCTCACCCTGCTCATGGACCTGCAGGAGCGCACCGCGCGCTACCCCAACCTGCCGCCCTCGCAACGGGTGCTCGCGATCCTCCAGCGCTACTCCGACTACGGCATCCGACCCGACGTCTACGCCGAGAAGATCGCCCAGCCCCCGCACCAGGACCTGCGTGTCCACTACCAGACCGGCACCGACCTGCAGTACGTCACCGATCTCGCGAACGCCAACGGCTACACCTTCTACCTCGAACCCGGCCCGGGCCCCGGCCAGTCCTCGGCCCGTTGGGGCCCGGAGGTCCGCCTAGGCATCCGCCAGCACGCCCTCAACGTCAACATGGACGCCAACACGACCGTGGACCAACTGACGTTCGCCTACGACGGGACCGCGAGGGAGGAGCCGCAGGCCCGTTGGCAGGACCCGGGGACCAGACAGACCACCCTTCTGCCGCAGCCGGCGATCAGCCCTCTGCGCCCGCCCCTCGGCCGCCGCCCCACGCCGGCCCTCAAGCGCAAGACGCTGTCCGGCACCGCCAAGCAGCAGCGCGAACAGGCGGAGGCCGAACTCCTCGCCCGGGCGGCCGTGTCCGCCGACGTCGTCTCCGGCTCCGGCTCGCTCGACGTCAACCGGCACGGCTACCTCCTGCAGCCCCGCCAGCTGGTCGGCGTACGCGGCTCGGGACGGGCGTACGACGGCGACTACTACGTCAAGTCCGTGACGCACAACCTGCGTCCGGGCTCGTTCCAGCAGAACTTCACCCTCTCCAGGGAGGGACTGGAAGCCCGCAGCGACTACGTCCGGCCCTAGACCACAAGTCCCCGTCGATCAGGAGCAGTTCAGCATGGCGGCACCCAACAATCGCTACCTCGGCAAGTTCCGCGGCCGGGTCGTCGACAACAACGACCCGCTGCGGATCGGCCGTATCACCGCCGAGGTGCCCGACGTCCTCGGCGACGAGGCGTCCACCTGGGCGCTGCCCTGCCTGCCGTTCACGGGACCCGAGGCCGGCCAGTTCGTGGTGCCGCCGCCCGGCTCCGGCGTCTGGGTCGAGTTCGAGCAGGGCGACCCCAGTTTCCCTGTCTGGACCGGGTGTTGGTACGGCACCGCCGACGAGCTGCCGCCCGACGCGCGCCGCGAGCTGCAGGCGAACTCGCCCAGCAAGCCGGTCGTCGTGCAGACCCCGGCCGCGCACAAGTTCGTCATGAACGACACCGCCGGCCCCGAGCAGGGAATCCTGCTCCAGGCGCAGGGCGGTGCCTACATCCGCATCACCAGGGAGACCGTGGTCATCGCCAACGGAGCGGGCGCCGAGATCCTGCTGCAGGGCGACCACGTGACCATCAACCAGGGCCAGTTGACCGTTCAGACGAAGCGATAGCGACAACGGGGGAGAAGAGAAGTGTCCGGGAGTCTGCTCGACGCCGGCGCCGTGATCGGCTGCCCGCACGGCGGCCGCGCCACCGCCGCCACCACACCCTCCGGCGGCGTACGCATCGGGGGCGCCGCCGTCGCCACGGGCGCGCACGCGTACGTCGTCACCGGCTGCCCCCACACCGTCGCGGGGAGGCCCTCGCCGTGCGTCACGGTCCGCTGGACCGCCGGCGACAGCGGCGTCACCGTCGACGGCGCACCCGTGCTGCTCGACACCTCGGCGGCCCAGTGCCTCACGGCGGCCCTCGTGCCGCAGGGACCGCCCGTGGTCCAGGCCGCACAGCGAAAGGTCACCGTCCGATGAGCCGCGCCACCCGCCGACACCCGCGCACCGACATCGCGTTCCCCTTCCACGCCGACCGCCGCGGCCGCACCGCGCACGCGGGCCACGCCGAGCACGTCCACGACCTCATCGAGCAGCTGCTGTTCACCAGCCCCGGCGAGCGCGTGACGCGCCCCGACTTCGGCTGCGGGCTCCTGGACCTGGTCTTCGCGCCGAACAGCCCCGAGCTGGTCAGCACCCTCGAACTCTCCGTGCAGGCCTCGCTCCAGCGCTGGCTCGGCGACCTCATCGACGTCGTCGCGCTCGACATCGTCAGCGACGACAACTCCGTACGCGTCTATCTGTCGTACGTCCTGCGGGCCACCGGCAGCCGCACCGACGACGTCTTCGAGGGGAGGGCCACCGCATGACCACCGCCACGTCCCGCCGCGCGAAGGCAAGGGCCGCCCAGCTCAACGGAGTCGACGAGGTCGAGGTGAGCGACGACGGGCTGCTGCTCACCGTCACCTTCCTCGGCAAGGCCCCGCACGGCCTCGGCCCCGAGAACGTCCGCGTCGACGGCGGCCGCCGCGTCACCGGCATCACCGCCGTCGACGTCAGCGTCGAGCGCGAGGAGGACCCGGAGCTCGACGACCGGCTCTACGTCACCCTCGACAAGGCCGGAGACACCTCCCGCTACCGCCTCTCCCTCGTCGAGACCGACCCGTACGGCCGCCCCGGCACCGAGCCCTACCGCGGCTTCGACCAGCGCTACCACACGGCCCCCTTCTCCTTCCGCCCCGACTGCCCCACTCCCTTCGACTGCAAGGAAGAAGAGCAGCGAGAGGAGAACTTTCCCGCAGCGCCCGTCGTCGACTACACCGCCCGCGACCACGACACCATCCGCAAGCTGCTCCTGGACCGGCTCGCGCTCACCACCCCCGACTGGGTCGAACGCAACCCGGCCGACCTGGGCGTCACCCTCGTCGAGCTGCTCGCGTACACCGGCGACCAGATCAGCTACCAGCAGGACGCGGTCGCCACCGAGGCCTACCTCGACACCGCCCGCCGCCGCGTCTCCGTACGCCGGCACGTCGGGCTCATCGACTACGCGATGCACGACGGGTGCACGGCACGCGCGTACGTCACCGTGGAGACCGCCGGTGACACCACCCTGGCGCCCGGCACCTTCCGCTTCGCCTCCGTCGACGTCCGCACCCTCGATCCGCACGACCGGCCCGAGCCGGGCACGGTGATCGACGAGATCGACCTCGGGGACCTGGACGAGCGCGGCTCGGTGGAGGTCTTCGAACCGGTCGTCGCCGCCGACCCGTTGGAGCTGAAGGTCGCGCACAACGCCGTCCGCCTGTGGACCTGGGGCGGCGAGGTCCGCGCCCTGCCCAAGGGCGCCACCTCCGCGACCCTGCGCGACGAGTGGGAGGACCCGGAGACCTGCCGGGACCGTCAACTGGCACTGAGGCCAGGTGACTTGCTGGTCCTGGAGGAGGTGAAGGGCCCGCGCACCGGCACCCCGGGCGACCAGGACCCGACCCACCGCCAGGCCGTGCGCCTGACCTCCGTCACACCCACTGTCGACCGTATCGAGGACCAGCCGGTCCTGGAGGTCACCTGGGCAGCCGAGGACGCCCTGCGCTTCCCGCTCTGCCTCACCACGCGCGGCGGCCGCGACTGTCTGCCCGTCGAGGACGTGGCCCTGGCCCGCGGCAACGTCGTCCTCGTCGACCACGGCCGCTCCGGTCCGCACGACACCGTCACCGTGCCGCCCGTACCGGCCGTCGTCGCGCCCTGCGGGCCGACCGCCTCCGGCTGCGACGACCGCGAGGAGGGCAATGCGCCCGCCCGGCTCGTCAACTCCCTCACGGACAAGGCGGAGAGCGGGGAAGCGCTCGCTCCCGACGACGTCCGGGAGCTCTTCGAGGTGGTCGGCGAAGCGGCGACCGTGCGCGCCGGAATCGGTCTGGAACGGGCCGGGCAGCGACACGTGGGGGCACCCCCGGCCGGAGGCTGGGGGAGAGTGGTCCCGGGGACGGCGTACGCCCAGGCGGCTGCCCTCCGGACGCTGCTCGCGCAGTCCGTCTACCCGGGCATCCTGCCCCGCTTCCGGCCCGTCCTCGGCCGTGCGCCGGTCGTGCAGGCCGTCCCTTACCCGGACGCGCAGGTCGTGGCCGCGGGGCAGGCCGAGCGGATCGCCGCGATCCCGGTCCGGGTCCGGCAGCGACTCGTCGAGCTGTGGCGCAGCGCCCGTGACCGGGACGGGCTCGGCGACGAGGAGATCGCCGAACTCGCCGTGATCTTCGGGCTGAAGGTGATCGAGCGATTCGAGCTACGGGTGCATCCGGTGCGCGCACTGCGCGAACTCCTGTACAAAAGCGACGAGTTGCTGGACGGCAAGCTCCGACGGGTCGAGGTGCTCGCGGCACGGGCCCGTGCGGGCACGGTCCTCGACGGGCACATCGCCTGGGAGATCGCGCACAGTTGGGGTCCGCCGTACGCGACCGGACTGCACCCCGACGAGCCCGTGCTGCGCGGTCCCGCCACGGCCGCCCTCACCCAGGATCCCCGCGCCGCCCTGCCGGCCGTCCGCATCGAGGACGGCGAGCCGACCTGGGCGCCCAGGCGCGACCTGCTCCACAGCGCCCCGCGCGACCGGCACTTCGTCGGCGAGCTGGAGGACGACGGCCGCCTCGCGCTGCGCTTCGGCGACGGCCGCCACGGCGCGAAACCCACTCCGGGTGCCCGCCTCGCCCTGCACTACCGGCTCGGCGGCGGCATCGCCGGCAACGTCGGCGCGGAAGCCATCAACCACCTGGTCATCCAGAGCGACTGTGAGCATCCGCCGGCCGCGGTCGTCCGCAACCCGCTGCCCGCCACCGGCGGCACCGAGCCCGAACCCGTCGAGCAGGTACGCCAGCTGGCCCCCCTCGACCTGCGCCGCACCCGCCTGCGCGCCGTCACCGCCGAGGACTACGCGGCCCTCGCCGCAGAGCTCCCCGGCGTGCAGCGCGCCGCCGCCGAGATCCGCTGGACCGGCAGCGTCCAGGAGGCACACATCGCGATCGACGCGTACGGCGGCGGGGAGCCGTCGGCCCGGCTCCTCGCGCAGGTCGAGCAGTCCCTGGAGGCGTACCGGCGCATCGGCCACGACCTCGTGGTCGGCCCGGCCCGGCTGGTGCCGCTCGACATCGCACTGAGCGTGTGCGCCGCGCCAGGTCATCAACACGGGCAGATCCTGGCCGAGTTGTACCGAGTGCTGGGAAGCGGTCGGCAGGGCTTCTTCCAGCCGGACGCGCTGACCTTCGGGGAGCCGGTGCGGCTCAGTCGTCTGGTCGCCGTCGCAGCGGCCGTCCCGGGTGTGCAGAGCGTCCAAGTGACCAGGTTGCGGCGGCTGTTCGAGCAGGACCGAGGAGAGAGGGAGGACGGCGTGCTGCGGCTCGGCCCGCTGGAGATCGCCAGCTGCGACAACGACCCGGACCGGCCGGAGAACGGCCGGCTGGCGATATCCCTGGGAGGTGCCCGATGAGCGCGTCGTGCTCCTGCGGGGGAGCATGCGGCGGCCACGACGAGCGCCTCGCCCCCGCCCCGGTCCACAACCCGCCCGGACGCACCGCCCTCGACTACCGCGTCGGCGCGTACGGGTCCTTCCTGGCGGCCTTGCTCGACCGGCTCGCCTCACCCGCCTACCCGGCCCTGGAAGGGCTCACCGTCCGCACCCCGGACGACCCGGCGATCGGGCTGCTGGACGCCACGGCCGTTCTGGGCGACCTGCTGACCTTCCACTCGGAGCGGATCGCCGACGAGGCGTACATCCGAACGGCCAACGAGCACCGGTCGTTGGTGCTGCTCGGTCGGCTGGTGGGGCATCGGCCGCGACCGGGTGTCGCCGCGGCCACCCATCTCGCGTACAGCCTTGAGCGTGATCCACGTGCCGAGACCCTGGCCGTGGTGATTCCCCGGGGAGCGCGGAGCCAGAGTGTGCCCGCCTCCGCCGAGGAGGAGTCCCTCACCTTCGAGACGAGCCGGGACCTCACGGCTCGGTGGGACTGGAACGAGCTCAAGGTTCGTCGTCGGCGGCCGTCGCTGGTCACGCCCGAGGACCTGGAGAAGCGGTCCGAGCTGTTCGTCGAGGGGACGGCCAACGCGCTGCGGACCGGGGACCAGTTGCTCTTCGTCTTCGGCGAACAGGCCGGTGGCGAGCGGAAGTTGCTTCAGGTCGCGGATGTGCGGATCGATCGGGACGACGACCTTACGGCGATCACCCTGCCGAAGTCCGCGCCGGCCACGTTGAAGGAGCTGGTGGACGAGGTGCGGCGGTGGGTGGCTGAGCCTGCGATGCCGGGCGAGCCGGGGGATGAGCCGCCTACGCCTGAAGTGCCGAATCCGCGGCCGGTGAGTCGGCTGATCGAGGACTTCGAGGATCAGGTGTTGGCGCCGTTGCGGGATGCGTTGGATGCGGTGAAGACGCCGGAAGGGCTGGCGGGTGTTCTTGCTGAGCCTGTCGCGCGGCTTGGTGAGGCGGAGGTGTTGGCGGAGCCTTGGGAGGATGTGGCCGCATGGTTTGAACAGCTGCAGGCGGTTCTGGTGGAACTTGCCGAGCGGGCCATGGAGTTGGCGCCGGCGCAGGACGCGGATCAGAGTGCCGCGAAAGGTGGATCGGCGTCTGCGGCGCCGTCCGGGCTGGTCGCGCCCCGCGGCGGAGCCGCCGATCGATACAGCCCCGCGCCCCCTGGAAACAATCCCCGTACCGCTGCCTTCCAAGCGCTGTCCGCCGTGCTCCCCGCGCTGCGCTCCACGAAGCCGCCAGTCGCGGAGACCCCTTTCGGGCGTCCCGACCCCGCCCCGCTCCTCGCCGCCCTCCATCCCTCCCTCGGCAGCCTCTACCCCGCCTGGCGCAGGGCCGCCGCCCCCGCCACCGCCCAGCTTCTCCGCGACCTGCTCGCCATGCGCGTCACCGCTGCCCCCTTCGGTGCCACCGCCCCGCTCAAGCCGGTCCAGGACGAGAACGGGCGGGTCATCCGCAGCGCGGACTGGCCGCTGACCGGAGCAGTGCTCACCGGCATGCGGATCGTTTTCGACACCGCCGGGAAGGCTCCGGTGCGGGCCGAGTTCCAGTACGTCGAGGGGAACAGTTCCGATCAGCGGGCCGTGACCCTGCCGCTCGCCCAGCAGGTCAGCTTCGGGCTCGGGCCGGGGCAGGTCGATCTGTCGAGCCGCGGTGCCCAGGAACCCGGTGTCACCGTCGGCCTCCGCGACGGGCTGCCCGAGCGCGGTCTGTTCGTGTCCCCGCCGGACGACGACGGACTCGTCCATGTCGGCATCAAGAACGGCACGGAGGAGCGGATCCCCCTGCGGCCGGGCATCCCCCAGCAGTTCACCCACGGCGAGTACGAGGTGAGCCTGCGGTACACGGTGGGCAGCACCGAGCCCAACGTCGAGGTCGTCATCGCCAGCAAGCCCGAGCCGGTCAACCGCCGTGTGCTGCAACTGGATTCGGTGCACACCAGCATCACCGTCGGCAGTTGGGTCGCGATCCAGCGGCCGTCGAAGGGGGCGCAGGGCGGCATACCCGGCGACGCCGGACTGGCCTTCGTCACCACACAGGTGGTCTCCGTGCGTACGGCGGCCTACACCAACTACGGCATCACCGGCCGCGGCACCGAACTCACCCTCGCCGACCCGTGGTTGGACGAGTTCGACGTGCTGTTGTCGCACATCCGGGACACCACCGTGTACGCCGGAGGCGAGCCGCTGCGCCTCGCCGACGAGCCGCTGGGCGAGGAGGTGCACGGCAACGAGATCGAACTCGCCGAGCTGTACGACGGGTTGCGACCGGGGAGGACCCTCGTCGTCACCGGTGAGCGCAGCGACATCCCCGGCACGACCGGCGTCACCGCCACCGAGGTCGTCACCGTCGCCGCCGCCGACCCGGCCGTCGATCCCCGACTTCCCGGCGATCACGTCCACACCCGCCTCACCCTCACCACCGACCTCGCCCACCGCTACCACCGGGCGACCGTCCGCATCCTCGGCAACGTCGTCGAGGCCACCCACGGCGAGAGCCGCGAGGAAGCCATCGGGAGCGGTGACTCCGACCGCACCAACCAGACCTTCGCACTCTGGCAGTCCCCGCTGACCTGGCTGGCCGACGACAACCCCCTCGGCGCCACACCGGTGTTGGAGATCAGGGTCGACGGCGTCCTCTGGCACGAGGTCGACAGCCTCGCCGGACGCGGCCCGAACGAGCGCGTCTACATCAGCGGCACCGCCTCCGACGGTCGTACGACCGTCACCTTCGGCGACGGCATCCACGGCGCCCGTCTGCCCAGCGGCCACGAGAACGTCCACGCCCGCTACCGCTTCGGCACCGGCAAGGCGGCGAATGTGGCGGCCGACCGGATCACCCAGGCACTCACCCGGCCGCTCGGGGTCAGCGCGGTCACCAATCCGCGCGCGGCGACCGGCGGCGCGGACGCGGACGGGCCCGGGCTGACCCGCCGTACCGTCCCGCTCGCCGTCTCCGCCCTGGACCGGCTCGTCTCCGAGGCCGACTACGAGGACTTCGCCCGCTCCCGCGCCGGCATCGGCCGGGCCGCCGCGCGTGAACTCTTCGACGGGCGGCGGCGCGTGCTGCACGTGACCGTCGCGGGTACCGACGACGTGCCCCTCGACGGCGACTCGGACACCCTGAACGCCCTGCGTGGGGCGCTCACCGAGTACGGCGACCCCAACCTCCCCGTCCGTGTGGACGTACGGGAGCTGGTGCTGCTGCTCGTCTCCGCCAAGGTGAAGGTCGCTCCCGACCATGCCTGGGAGTACGTCGAGCCCCGGCTGCGGGCCGCCCTCCTGCGCCGACTCGGCTACGAGGGACGGGAGTTGGGACAGCCCGCACGCCTCTCCGACCTCCTTGCCGCGGCCCACACCGTGCCCGGCGTCGACTACCTGGACGTCGACGTCTTCACCGGCATCCCCGCGTCCGTCACGCCGGACGAGCTGGCCGCCCTCCTCGCCGACCCCGGGGAGCCCCGGTCGAGTGTCCCCGCGCACCCGGCGACGTACCAGGAGAAGATCCACACGGTGCGTGCCGCAAACGGCGAGACCCTGTCGGAGATCTGCCACCGCTACGGCATCCCCCTCGCCCGACTCCTGCGCCTCAACCCCGACATCACCGACACCCGGCGCCTGAAGAAGGGCCGGTCGGTGTTCGTCCTCCGCGGCATCCGCCCCGCGCAACTCGCGCTTCTCTCCCCGCACGCCGCGGACACCCTCATCCTCACGGAGGTCAAGTGATGGCCGCGCATTCGGCGGATGTCCAGTTCGACACGGCAGCCCCGGTGACGTCCCGCGAGCCGGACGGCCTCGCCGCCCTGCTGCCCCGCTGGCACCTGCTGCGCGACGCCGAGGAGGGCGAGCCGCTGCGCGCCCTCCTCGCGGTGATCACCGAGCAGCTCGACCGGGTCCGCGACGGCGTCGAGCAGGGCTACGAGGACCTGTTCGTCGAGACGGCCGCCCCCTGGGTGCTGCCCTACCTCGGCGACCTGGTCGGCTACCGCACCCTGCCCGGCTACGAACGCGTCCTCACCACCGGCCTGCACGACGGTGGCCGTGCCGCGCTCGCCGAGGCCGTCGCCCCGCGCGCGGACGTGGCGGCGACCGTCGCCAACCGCCGCCGCAAGGGGACGCTGCACCTCCTGGAGGAGATCTCCGAGCAGGTCGCCGACTGGCCCGCGCGGGCCGTCGAGCTGTCCCGGCTGGTCTCCCACCACCAGTCGGTGAAGCTGTACAGGGACACCGGAAGGGGGCGTCTGCCCGACCTCCGCGACGGCTCGGCGCTCGCGCTCGCGGGTGGGCCCTTCGACACCACGGCCCGCACGGCCGACATCCGCCGCGCCGACTCGGAGCGCAAACAGGGGGGTTGGACCCCCGCCGGAGTCGCCCTCTTCGTCTGGCGGCTCAAGGCCCACTCGCTCACCTCCTCCCCGGCGTACTGCATCGACCGCGCCCGCAACCTCTACACCTTCTCGATCCTCGGCAACGACAGCCCGCTGGCCACCAAGCCGGTCCCGGAACCGTCGCCCCCGCACATCGCCACCGTCGACAACGTCCCGGCCTTCATCACCCGCCGCCTCCTCCACGACCGGCTGCTGGACTACTACGGCCCCGGCAAGAGCTTCGTCATCCGGCGCGACGGCGAGGACAGGCCCGTACCGCCGTCGGACATCGTCGTCGCCGACCTGTCCGACTGGCGGTACCGGCCGAAGCGCGGGCAGATCGCCGTCGACCCCGAGCTCGGGCGGATCGCCTTCGGGGCGCGGTCGGCGCCCCGGCAGGGCGTCTGGGTGGACTACCACTACGCGTACGGCGCCGACACGGGCGGCGGCGAGTACGAGCGGCCCGACCGGGTGGACCGGCCCGACGCGACCTTCTACCGGGTCGGACCGGGACAGCCGTACCGCCAGATCATGGACGCGTACCGGGCCTGGCAGAGCGAGCGCGGCCCCGAGCGGACCGGCATCATCGAGATCACCCACAGCGGCGCCCACCAGGAGCAGCTGGACTTCGACCTCGACCCCGGCGACCGGCTGGAGCTGCGTGCCGCCGAGGGCACACGGCCGGTGATCCGGCTGCTCGACTGGTACAGCAACCGGCCCGACGCCCTCAACATCCGTGCGGTGAACGAGGACTGCGCCCCGCACGAGCGACCGCGCGTCGTCCTCGACGGGTTGCTCGTCGCCGGGCGCGGCATCAACGTCACCGGTCCGATGGGCGCCGTCGTCATCCGGCACAGCACCCTCGTCCCCGGCTGGTCCCTGGAGCCCGAGTGCGCACCGCACTCGCCCGAGGAACCCAGCATCGTCCTGGAGCGCACCACCGCCTGCCTCCAGGTCGAGCACAGCGTCCTCGGCACCATCGAGGTCATCGGCGACGAGGTGGGCGAGGACCCGCTCGACATCCACCTTCGCGACAGCATCCTCGACGCCACCGGCCACGACCGCGAGGCCCTCTCCGCCCCGGACTGCCGCCACGCCCACGCCGTGCTGCACCTGCACCGCACGACCGTCATCGGCGAAGTCCACACCCACGCCGTGGAGTTGGCCGAGAACTCGATCTTCACCGGCACGCTGCACGTGGCCCGGCGCGGCATCGGCTGTCTGCGCTACTCGGCCGTACCCGCCGGCTCGCGCACCCCGCGACGCCATCGCTGCACCGACGTACGGCCGTTGTTCGCCTCGGTGCGCTACGGGACGCCCTGGTACGGGCAGTTGGCCGACCGCTGCTGCGAGGTGATCAGGCGGGGCTCCGACGACGGCGCCGAACTCGGCGCCTTCCACGACCTGTACCGGCCGCAGCGCGAGGACGGTCTGCGCGCGCGGCTCGGGGAGTACACGCCCGCGGGCACGGACGCCGGGATCTTCTTCGTGACGTGAGCAGTGCCGCCGTACGACCCACCCGCACTTTCCTGAACCAGGGGGACCCCCTTCATGCACGCTGATCTCTCCCGACTCACCTTCCGGCCGGAGCGGCACTACTCCGCGGTGATCGCCCAGCAGGGCCGCGTCCAGCTCGACGCCGACGCCAACGAGCAGACCGCGATCCAGCTGTACCGCAGCCGCGCCCTCGCCGCCGACCTGATCGGCCGCTACGGCGGGCCGCGCGACGCGGCGGGCTTCCGTGTCGAGTACGTGGGCGGCAAGCACGACATCGACACCCTCCACATCCACGGCGGCCGGTACTACGTCGACGGCATCCTGGTCGACGCGGACCGCCCGGCGCCCGGAGTGCCGGTGCCGGACGAGGAGGCGGAGGAGCAGGACCCGCCCGCGACCGCGCCGCCGTACTGGACCTACTGGGACCAGCCCGACGCCTACCGCGACCCGGAGAAGCCCGGCGACCGGCTGCCCTCGCCCGCGCAGTCGCCGTTCGTGGTCTATCTGAACGTCTGGGAGCGCTCGGTGACCGCCGCCGAGGACCCGGCGATCCGGGAGGTCGCCCTCGGCGCCACGCTGCCGGACACCGCGGCCCGTGTGAAGGTCGTCTGGCAGGTACTGCCGCTCTCCCTGGCCGCGTTGGCGATCGAGGACGCCGACCCGTCGAAGGAGGTCGTCCGCGCGGCCTTCGAGAAGTGGGCCAAGGGGCAGACCCTGTCGTCCGGCCGGCTGGCCGCCCGCAGCGAGCGGCCCGACCACGCCGACGAGGACCCGTGCCTGGTCAGGCCGGACGCCCGGTACCGCGGACCGGAGAACCAGCTCTACCGGGTCGAGGTGCACGCGGGCGGCGAGGCGAAGGACGCCACCTTCAAGTGGTCCCGCGAGAACGGGTCCGTGGTCTTCCCGGTCGACGAACTCGACGGTACCTGGGTTCAGTTGGCGTCCCTCGGCCACGACGACAAGCTGGACCTGGACGTCGGCGACCACGTCGAGTTCACGGACACGGCCTACTCCTCGCGGCTGGAAGCGCTGCCCCTGCTGCGAGTCGAGGAGCTGGACCTGCCCGGCCGTCGCGTCCGGCTTTCGGCCGAGCCCGAGCCGGGCGTCGGGCGGCTGCCGGACCTGAACCCCTTCCTGCGCCGCTGGGACCAGCACGAGGGACCGAAGCGCAAGGGCCGTACGACCACCCTCAAGGGTGGTGCCGTGCCGGTCACGGAGGGGGAGTGGCTGCCGTTGGAGGACGGGGTCGAGGTGTACTTCGCCAAGGGCGGCGGCTACCGCACCGGCGACCACTGGCTGATCCCCGCCCGCACCGCCACCGGCAGCGTGGAGTGGCCCACGGACCCCGCTCGCCGTCCGCTGCTCCAGGGCCCCGCCGGCATCGCCCGGCACCTCGCGCCGCTCGCGCTGGTCAAGGGCGAGGAGAGCGCCGTCGACCTGCGCCTCGCCTTCGCACCGCTGGCCAGCCGCATCCCCGCCGCCGACGAGGCGACCCTCGCCGCCGAGGAGCAGGCGCGCCGGGAGGAGGCCGCGGCCGAGGACCCCTCCCACGGGAGGTCGCAGACGACGGCGGAAGCGGAGGCGGCGGCGGCGGAAGGAGACAACTGATGGCCACCCCCCTGGGCGCGTCCAAGCTGCTGGAGATCCTGCGCGCGGAGGGCCTCACGGTCCACGAGGTGCGCAACTGGCGTACCCACAACCGCAATACGAAAGGCCCATGGGGCCCGGTGAACGGCGTGATGATCCACCACACCGTCACCTCGGGCACGGACGCGTCCGTGAACATCTGCTACAACGGCTACTCCGGCCTGCCCGGCCCGCTCTGTCACGGCGTCATCGACAAGAAGGGCGAGATCCATCTCGTCGGCAACGGCCGTGCGAACCATGCCGGGTTGGGCGACAGCGACGTCCTGCGCGCCGTCGTCAACGAGTCGAGACTCCCGCACGACAACGAGGCCGACACCGACGGAAACCGGCACTTCTACGGCTTCGAGTGCATCAACCTCGGTGACGGCAAGGACCCTTGGCCCGAGGCGCAGAAGGAGGCCATCGAGAAGGTGTCCGCCGCGATCTGCCGCCACCACGGCTGGAGCGCGGCCTCGGTCATCGGCCACAAGGAGTGGCAGCCGGGCAAGCAGGACCCACGCGGCTTCACCATGGACGGGATGCGCAAGCGGATCGCGGAGCGGCTGGCCGGCACGTCCCCGGCACCGGGCCCGGATCCGAAGCCCACGCCCACCAAGCCGTCGTACGCACCCTTCCCGGGCGCCGGCTTCTTCCACGCCGGGCAGAAGTCCCCGGTCATCACGGCCATGGGCAAGCGCCTGGTCGCCGAGGGCTGCGACCACTACGAGGACGGCCCCGGTCCCGAGTGGACCGACGCCGACCGTGAGTCCTACAAGGCCTGGCAGCGCAAGCTCGGCTTCAAGGGCAAGGACGCCGACGGCATCCCGGGCAAGGTCAGCTGGGACAGGCTGAAGGTGCCCGCCTCCTGACGAAAGGCGCCGGCCTCCCTGACGCCGCCGCGCCCGCCTACGCCGACTCGGCGTTGGTGGGCGGGTGCGTCGGACGCGCCGGGATCTGGGTGGGCAGCGGAGGCAGCCGGGTGCCGTGCACCCATGCCCCGAACACGTCGTCCAGCGACTCCTCCACGAACCGGTTGACGTGGGCCGTGAACGTCGTGGTGGTCACGGCCCCGCCCCGGTGCAGCCCGGCCCAGCCGCGCAGCATGCGGAAGAAGGCCTCGTCGCCCATCGCGCAGCGCAGCGCGTGCAGGGCCAGGCCGCCGCGCTCGTAGAGCCGGTCGTCGAACATCGACTTCCGCCCCGGGTCGGACAGCCGCAGATCCTGCGGCAGCGAGGACAGCAACCGGTGGGCGGAGGCGGCCAGTTGCTGGGCGCTGCGCCCCCCGGACCGCTCCGACCACAGCCACTCGGCGTACTTGGCGAACCCCTCGTTCAGCCAGATGTGCCGCCAGTCCGCGATGGACACGCTGTTGCCGAACCACTGGTGCGCCAGCTCGTGCGCCACCAGCCGCTCCGAACCCCTCGCCCCGTCCACGTGGTTGGCGCCGAACAGCGACAACCCCTGTGCCTCGACGGGGACATCGAGCTCCTCGTCGGTCACGACGACCGCGTACTCGTCGAACGGGTAGGGCCCGAAGATCTCCTGGAACAGGTCCATCATCTGCGGCTGCCGCGCGAAGTCCCGGGAGAACTCCGGCAGTAGATGCGCCGGGATGTGCCCGTGCTGCGGCACCCCGCCCGGTCCCGGGTCGCCCAGCAGCACCGTCTGGTACTTGCCGATCGCCAGACCGACCAGATAGCTCGACGTCGGGGCAGCCTGCTCGTACACCCAGGTCGTCGTGGACGCACGCGTCGTACGCGTCAGCAGCCGCCCGCCCGCCACCACCGCGTACGCCGACGGTGTGGTGATCGAGATCTGGTACGAGGCCTTGTCGGCGGGCCGGTCGTTGCACGGGTACCAGGACGGTGCCCCGATCGGCTGGCTCGCCACCAGCGCCCCGTCCTCCAGCTCCTCCCAGCCGAGCCCGCCCCACGGGCTGCTCACCGGCTTGGGGTTGCCCGACCAGTGGACCTCGACCGTGAAGGCGGCGCCCGGCCGGACCGGCTTGGCCGGGCGGACCCGGAGCTTGCCGCCGCGGTGGGTGTAGTGCGGCTGGCGGCCGTCGACCCGCACCCGGCCGATCTTGAAGTCGGACAGGTTGAGGAAGAACTCGGCGAGCGGCGACCGGCCCGCTATCGCGTTGATGCGGACCGACCCCGCCAGCCGGTTCGGACCCGGGCGGTAGTCGAGCGCGAGCTCATACCGGTGCACCCGGTAACGCGCGTCACCGTGTTCCGGAAAGTACGGATCCGAACCCGCCGCCTGCTGAACCGCCACTGCCGCTTCTGCTCCCTGCGCCCTGAGGCCACTCCGTAGTTCCGTCGGTGCCCCGCTCACCGACACCGAGTGGCCCGCGTTCAGGGCCGCCATGCCTCGATCGGGTTGCCGAGCCAGCGGGTGTCGTCCGGGACGGACTCCGCGGCCATGACGAGCGACGCGGGACCCAGGGTCGTACGGGCCCCGACCGTGCTGCCGGGCAGCACGATCCCGCCAGGGCCCAGCGTGGCGCCCTCACGGAGAACAACAGTATCCGTCCGCAAGATCCGGTCGTGGAAGAGGTGGGTCTGGAGCACGCAGCCGCGGTTCACGGTCGCCGCGTCCTCCAGGGTCACCAGATCGGTCTCCGGGAGCCAGTAGCTCTCGACCCAGACGCCCTTGCCGATGCGGGCGCCGAGGCCCCGCAGCCAGGCCGTCATCACCGGCGTACCCGGCACGGAACCGGCCAGCCAGGGCACGGCGACGACCTCGACGAAGGTGTCGGCGAGCTCGTTGCGCCAGACATAGCCGCTCCACAGCGGGTGCTCACCCGTGTGGTGCCGTCCGACGAGCAGCCACTTCGCGACGATCGAGACCAGCCCGGCCACGCCGCCGGCCGCGAGCAGCACCAGCCCGGACAGCAGCGGAGCCCAGGGCCCGAGCAGGCACAGCAGCGCCACCGTCCCGACCGCCAGCGCGGCCGAGCAGAACACCGGCACGATCCGGCACAGCTCCACCAGCCCACGCGCCCACAGCAGCCGCGCCGGCGGGTCGTACGTCCGGCTCTGGTCGCCCGCGGAGGCGTTCCGCGGCAGCTTCACCGGCGGCAGGCCGAGATACGAGCTGCCCTTCTTGGCCTTCTTCGGCGTCGCCGACAGCACACCCACGAGCCCACCGTCCGGCACGCTCCGCCCCGGCGCGGTCATCCCGGAGTTCCCGAGGAACGCCCGCCGCCCGATCTCCGCGCGCCCGATCCGCATCCAGCCGCCGCCGAGCTCGTACGGCGCGGTCAGCGTGTCGTCGGCCAGGAACGCGCCCTCGCCGACCGTGGTGAGGCTGGGCAGGGCCAGCACGGTGGACACCTCGGCGCCCCGCCCGATCTTCATTCCGAGCAGCCGCAGCCAGACCGGGGTGGCGAGCCCCGCGTACAGCGGGAAAAGGGTCTCGCGCGAGCGGTCCATCAGCTGTGTGACCGTCCAGGCCTGCCAGCCGATCCGGCTGTGCGTCGGGTGCGTGCCCTCGCGCAGGCCCAGGCTCAGCAGGCGCACGGCGACCAGGATCAGCAGCGCGTACGCCGCCCCGAACGCCGGCGTGGCCGGGACGAGGGCGAGCGCGGCACCCCGCAGGGGCGCGGCCGGGTCGACGAGGGCGTGCGCCACGAGGAAGGCCGCCCCGCCCGCGATCAGCGGGAGCGCGGAGAGGGCGAGGCCCGTGAGGCCGTACATCACGCGCCAGTACGTGCCCCGCTGCGGGCGCTCCTTGGGCCAGTTGCGCTTGGCCTTGCCGAGCTTGACGGCGGGCGCGCCGGCCCAGCGCTGGCCGGTCGGGATCTGCCCGGTGACGGCCGAACCGGGGGCCACCTCGGCGCGCTTGCCGACCCGGGCGCCCGGGAAGAGGATGCTGCGGGTGCCGACCGTGGCGTGCGCACCCACCTTGACCTGGCCGATCTCCAGCCGGTCGCCGTCCAGCCACCAGCCGGACAGGTCGACCTCGGACTCCACGGCAGCGCCCCGGCCCAGCTTGAGCAGGCCGGTGACCGGCGGCAGCGAGTGCAGATCGACGTCCTGGCCGACCTTGGCACCCAGCGCACGGGCGTACCGCTCCAGCCAGGAACCGGTCAGCGAGGTCGCCCCGGTGAACTCGGCCAGTCGCTCGGCGGTCCACAGACGCAGGTGGACGCTGCCACCGCGCGCGTACCGGCCGGGCTCGACACCGCGCAGGAGCAGCCGCGCACCGCCGGCGGCGACGGCGAGGCGTCCGGGCGGGCTGAAGAGCAGCACGGCCCCGGCCGCCAGCAGCCACCAGGGGGCCGTCGGCAGCCAGGAGTAGGCGGTCAGGAGGTTCCCGAGCGCGGCCAGCACGATCGTCCAGCGCAGGCCGAGCAGCGTGAACAGCGGGACGAGGAGCAGCAGTTGGATCACCTTGGCGCGGGCCGGCACCGGGGCGATCGTGCGCTGGGCGCCGTCGTCCTGCGCCGACTCCTCCAGATGGCGGGCCAGCTTGCGCAGGGTCGGCTGCTGGTAGATGTCGAGGACGGCGGCGCTCGGGTAGCGGGTGCGCAGCTTCGTCGTCAGCTGGGCGGCGGCCAGGCTGCTGCCGCCGATCGCGAAGAAGTCGTCGCGGGCGCTGCCGACGGGGATGCCCAGGACCTCGCTCCACTGCTCGGCGAGCCAGGCCTCGGTGCCGTAGAGCTGCTCGGCGGGGCCGCCGGTCTCCAGGCCCTCCAGGGGCCACGGGAGGGCGTTGCGGTCCACCTTGCCGCTCGTCCGGGTCGGGAGGTCCTCGACCGGTGCCAGGAGCGGCACGAGGGCGGCGGGCAGCTCGGCGCGCAGCTTCTCGACGGCGGCCGCGTGGTCCCAGCCGTCCTGCGTGACGACGTAGCCGACGAGGAGCTGGTTGCCGCTGCGGGCGGTGCGCACGGCGGCGGCGGCACCGGCGACGCCGGGCAGCGCCTGAAGGGCCGCGTCCACCTCGCCGAGCTCGATCCGCCGCCCGCCGAGCTTGATCTGCTCGTCGGCACGCCCCAGGAAGACCAGTCCCTCGGGCTCGGCCTTGACGAGGTCACCACTGCGGTACGCGCGCTCCCAGCCCAGCGACTCGAGGGGTGCGTACTTCTCCGCGTCCTTCTCGGCGTCGAGATACCGGGCGAGTCCGACGCCACCGATCACCAACTGGCCGCTCTCGCCCATCCGGACGGGCAGGCCGGCCTCGTCCACGACGGCCAGCTCCCAGCCGTCGAGCGGCAGCCCGATCCGGATCGGCTCCTCGCCGGACAAGAGGGAGGCACAGGCGACGACGGTGGCCTCGGTCGGCCCGTAGGTGTTCCAGACCTCGCGGCCCTCGGTCACCAGCCGCTGCACCAGCTCGGGCGGGCAGGCCTCGCCGCCGAAGATCAGCAGGCGGACGTCGTTGAGGGTCTCGGGCTCCCAGAGCGCGGCGAGCGTGGGGACCGTGGAGACCACGGTGATCTCCTGCTCGACCAGCCAGGGGCCCAGGTCGGCCCCGCTGCGGACCTGTGAGCGCGGCACCGGCACCAGACAGGCGCCGTAGCGCCACGCCAGCCACATCTCCTCGCAGGACGCGTCGAAGGCGACCGACAGGCCCGCCATGACCCTGTCACCGGGACCGATGGGGTCGTCGGTGAGGAACAGCGCGGCCTCGGCGTCCACGAACGCGGCGGCGCTGTGGTGGCTGACGGCGACGCCCTTGGGCTTGCCGGTGGAGCCGGAGGTGAAGATGATCCACGCGTCGTGCTCGACGCCGGGGCGGGCGGCGGGGACCTCGGCGCGACCGGTGACGGTCAGCCGGTGCCCGGCGCCGATGACGGCCCGTACGTCGGCCTCGCCGAACACCAGCTCGGCCCGCTCGTCCGGGTCCTCGGCGTCCACGGGGACGTAGGCGGCGCCGGCGGCGAGGACGGCCAGGATGGCGACGTAGAGGTCGTTGGTGCCGGAGGGGACGCGGACCCCCACGCGGTCGCCGAGGCCGACGCCCGCGGCGGCGAGGCTCCTGCGCAGGTGCTCCACCTCGGCGGCCAGGGCCCGGTAGGTGAGACGGACGGTGCCGTCGTCCAGGGCGAGTTCGTCCGGGAACGAGCGGACGGATGCGTCGAAGATGTCGACGAGCGTGCGCGGGGAGGCCGCCTGACCTCCCGAAAAGCGTGCGGTGTCGCCGAACTGTTGGTGGATCTCAGCACTGAGTTCTTCGTCGAGCAGGCCGAGAGCACTGCTCTCGTGTATGGCTGCCATCGGTCCTCGCGTCTCGATCCCGGAAGCCTCCGGGGCGCTGGCGGGCCCGCAGGTCTGCCTGGGGTTGTCCTCCTCCAGCTCCGTAACAAACCGGAAATTTTATACGACGCTAGGTTCCGGTGGGCGGATCGGCCACTCGGGAGGGCCGTCCGGGACTGCGGCGGACCGCCCGCGACCGTTGTGACCTGCGTCTTTCACTCAGAAGAGAGATGGCCCACACCGTCCGTGAAGGCACCGGACGCGGATGGCTTGCTTGCGGCGATCAGCTGTACGAGAAGTGCGTGCAGAAATCAGGCAGTGTTGTCTGTTTCGTGGTTTGGGTGCAACGATGGCAGCGCTCATTATGGCCATCTCGTCGGAGAGGACTGTGGTAGCGGATGCACCCCCGAGCTGAGCAGACCCGTTACGAACTCATCCGTGCCGCCGCGCTGTTGATCAGGTGCACCGGACTCCGGTCCGCCGGGCTGAACGCGATATCCCGTGACGCCGGGGTGAGCCGGGGAGCCCTGAACTTCCACTTCCCCACCAAGGGCGCCCTGGCCGCCTCCGTCTACAGCGAGGCGCACGCCGACGTGATCTCCCTGCTCGACGCCGCCTTCGCCAACCCGTCGACCGAACCGGCGGCCCGCTTCGGCGACGCGCTGTGGCGTGCCGCCCGGGAGGATCCCGTGATCGGGGCGGGTCTGCGGCTGACGGCCGACGGCACCGAGGAGCCGGCCCCGAGACTGCGCGAGGAGGTGCTGGAGGCGCTGCATCAGCGCACCGCCGCATGGCTGCGGGACCGCCCGGACATGGCCGCCGTCGCGGACCTGGTCGTGGTGATCACGGCCGGCCTCGAGTCGCTGAGCCGGGTCAAGGTGCACTGGTGGGACCCGGACAGTTCCTCCCGGGTGTGGGACCTCGTACGGCCGCTGCTCGCTACGGCGGAGTTACCCGAAGGCGCAGAAGCAGACCCGGCACCGCAAGGCCGGGAAGAACCAGCCGCCACATCGCGGACACCCGTTCCAGCAGGTCCCGGCGTTTCGAGTACACATGGGAAACCAGCTGCACACCGGTGAACGAGCCGACGATGAACTCCGTGGTCTCCTCGATGTCGAGCCCGGGCAGCAGTTCCCCCTTCTGCGCCGCCAGTTGGAGCTGGCGGTACACCGCGTCCTCGGCCGCCCGGTAGGGGCGGCTGCCGGGGCTGCGGAACGACGTCTGCTCCACCGTCAGCCGTACGCCCGCCCGCAGTATGGGATCCGCCTGCAGCCTGCGGGCGTACTCGAAGGTCAAGTCGATGAGCGACTGCAGCCCGAGGTCCCGCTCCGGCGCCTTCAGCGCCTCGGACTGGGCGTCCACCAGGGCCACGGCGATGGACTCCTTCGACGGGAAGTGGTGGTACAGCGCTCCCCGGGTCAGACCGCAGCGCGTGATGATGTCCGTCGTGCTGGCACCCTCGTAGCCGAACTCGTCGAAGAGCTCCGCCGCGGCCTCGAGGATCGTCTGCCGGGTTCTGATGGCTCGTTCTTGACGCACCAATTCATGGATCCTCTGCAAAAGAGACAGGTCGGCCTGTAGCGTACGACGCGACCGTTAGCACATGTGTACAGGGGACTGTCTTCGGAGACCACATTCATGCAGAAGGATCTCAAAGCGGACACGTGTACGGCCCAACAGGCAACACAACTTCAACATGAACGTCATACAACGGGGGTGCGGCGTACGCGGGAGCGGCTGACGCGGACCGTTCCCCGAGAGTACACACACCGGGCGGCGGTGGCCGAGGTGTTCCTCACGGACTGGGAGCCAGGACGACCTGACGGTTTCGTGGTGAGCGCGCAGTGGCCCCGCGGACACTCGTTCTTCGCGCCGCGCGCCGGCTGCCAGGACCCGCTGCTCGTCGCCGAGTCCGTCCGCCAGGTGGGCTCGCTCCTCGCGCACGCGGAGTTCGATGTCCCTCTGGGGCATCAGTTCCTGATGCGCAAGCTGTCCTACACCGTCGCGCCCGAGGGTCTGGCCACCGCTCCCGTTCCCACCGAGGTGGAGATGAGGGTGACCTGTCACGATCTGGCCAGGCGCGGTGGCCGATTCACCGGAATGCGCTACCGGACGACCCTCGTGCGCGACGACCGTACGATCGGCTTCGCCGAGGCGGAGTTCAGCTGCCTCACGCCCGAGGTCTACCGGCGGTTGCGCGGACCCAGGCCGACCAGCGCGGCTCCGGTGCGCAGCCGCACGGTCGACCCCGCCTCGGTGGGCCGTGCGCTGCTGTCCGACGTGGTGCTCCTCGAGCCCGAGGGCACCGCACACCGCTGGCAGCTGCACGTGGACACCCTGCACCCGATCCTCTTCGACCATCCGGTCGACCACATACCGGGCATGGTGCTGATGGAGGCCGCCCGCCAGGCGGCCCAGGCCGTCCACACCCTGCCGGTACTCACACCGGCCATGGACAGCACGTTTCTGCGCTACGCCGAACTCGACGCTCCGTGCTGGATCGACGCCGAGGTGGAGGAGTCCACCAAGGAAGGGCCGGCACTCGTCCACGTCACGGCGACACAGAACGACAGCGTCGTGTTCACCGCGCAAGTCACGACATGGCACCTGTGACGCGACGTCACGGCAACCAGCGCCATGAAGCCGCCGGCCTCCTGATCACGGGGGCCGGCGGTTTCGTCGGCAGCCGTGTGGCGCGCCGCGCCGGCCAACTGCCGGACGGGCGGCCCCCGCTGCGGGTGCTGGCCCACCGGCGCACGCTTCCCGAGGCGCGCGGTGCGGTGGAGGTCGTCGCCGGCGATCTGGGCGATCCGGGTTCGCTGCGCGGTCTGTGCGAGGGCGTCGGGACGGTCGTGCACTGTGCCTCGCTCGTGGGCGGCACCGAGGAGGAGTGCGAGGCCGTCAACGTCCGTGGCACCGAAGCGCTGGTCGAGGAGGCGCGGCGGGCGGGGGTGTCGCGCATCGTCTATCTGAGTACCGCTTCCGTCTACGGGCGGGGCACCTTCCGTGACGCGCGGGCGGAGGACCTGGTGCGCAACCCCGGCTCGCCCACCTCCCGCACCCGGGCCGCCGCCGAGGACCTGGTCCTGGCGGCCGGCGGCACGGTACTGCGCCCCCACATCGTCTACGGAACCGGCGACCGCTGGGTCGGGCCCGGGCTCGTCGCCCTGGTCCGTGCGATCGGCGGGAGCATCCGGGGCCGGCCGGCCCCGATGTCCGCCATCGACGTGGACGATCTGGCCCGGGTCGTCCTGGAGGCCGCTCTCGCGCCCGGGGACCGGCTGAAGGCGTCCGTGTACCACGCCAACCATCCGCATCCGACGACCGCCGGTGCCCTCCTGCGCGGTTTCGCCGGGGTGGCCGGACTCCCGCTCGCCGACGGTGCGTTGACGTACGAACAGGCGGCGGAGCGGTTGCGTGCCCTCGGCCGGTCGACCCATCCGCTCGACATGATGGCCACGGACCACTGGTTCGAGAGCGACCGGATCTGGTCGGACCTCGGGGTGGTTGCGGGCGTCGGCTTCGAGGAGGGCCTCGCCCGCCACACCGCCTGGTACCGGTCGACGCTGTGTTTCAAATAAAACAGGCAAGTCTGCCTCCGTATAGCGTCCTCGACGCTATGTCTGGGTAACCGGACCGTGTACTGCGGGTATCTCTTTGTGCCGATTGGTACCCCATTTGGAGGGGGAATGGACGGTTCCGGGTAGCGTCCGCTTGTTCGAAAGTAGAGCGTTGACAAACAGGCAGTACTGTCTGTTAATGTTCCTTCGTCAGTCAGACCTGCCGCGGGCCGCAGGCGGTAATTCCGCCCCCGCATCGAGCGCGCCACCCCTCGCACCTCGTCACCTGACGCCCGGCCGCCGGGCGGGACCGTGAGTCCGGGCGTGGTTTCCTGCCGCCGTCCTCGATCGCTCGACGGTGTGAAAAACAATCCGCGCACACCAGGCGAAACGTCACTGGTGCAGTCGCGTCCACTTCACGATCCAGAAGGGATGATCAGCCATGCCTACGATCACCGTGGGAAGCTCTCGCATCCAGTACCGAGTCGCCGGCTCCGGTCCGGCCCTGATGCTGGTCCACGGCGTCGGCAAGGGCGGCGAGGCGGCCTTCGGGCACCTGGTCGACCGGTTCGCGCAGCGCAACACGGTCATCCTGCCCGACCTGTCCGGCAGTGAGGCGGCCGAGGACGACGGCGGCGCCCTGACCATGGAGCAGCTGGCCGACGAGGCCGGCGCCGTGATCGAGCACGCCGGGCTCGGCCCGGTCGACCTGGTGGGCTTCTCGCTCGGCGGGTCGGTCGTGGCGGCCACGGCGGCCCTCCACCCGGACAAGGTCCGGCGGGTGATTCCCGTGGGCGGCCTCGTGCAGACGGACCGCTACATGGAGAACCTGATCGGTCTGACGCTGAGCCAGAAGCACGACCCCGTGGCCTTCGGCCGGGTGCTGACCACCACCGCGTTCAGCCCGAGGTACATCAACAGCCTCGACAGCCTGGAGGAGATCGACGCGATGGGTGCGCACCTGAGCCCGTCGACGGGACGCATCCGGCAGCTCGAGCTGCTGGTACACACCGATATCCGGGATCTCGTCGGAAAGATCCAGGCGGAGACCCTGGTCATCGGCTGCAACCCGGACGCGGCCGTGCCGACGCAGCACTCCCGTGACCTGCACGCCGGGATCCCGAACGCGTCGTACGTCGAGTTCGACAGCGGTCACATGGTGCTCGTCGAGCAGCCCGACGAGTTCGTGCGCGTGATCAACGAGTTCATCCACAAGCCCTGACCCACGGTCATGTCCCCTGCCGGATGGCGTGCGTGGACGCGGCCCTGTCGGCAGGCCCGCTCCTGGGCCGCGCCCGTGCCCACCGGCAACCCCGCACGTCCGGTTCACAAGAGATCAGGAGGAGCAGTGGTGAAGATACTGCTGGCGGTCAGCAGCCATGACGTTCTGGGAGACACGGGAAACAGGACGGGCTACAGCGTTTCGGAAGCGGCCCATCCGTACCACGTCTTCGTGTCCGCGGGCCACGAGGTGGACTTCGTCTCGGTACGCGGTGGCGAGCCGCCGGCCGTGGTCTTCGACGGGGAGGAGGACGACCCGGAGATCGTGGCCTTCCTCGCCGACGAGACCGTCCGGGCCAAGCTCGCGGCGACCCGGCCCGCCTCCCAGGTCCGAGCGGACGAGTACGCGGCGATCTTCTACGTCGGCGGACACGGCGCGATGTGGGACTTCCCCGGGTCCCCGGACCTCGCCCGGCTCGCGGTCGGGATCTACGAGCGCGGAGGCGTGGTCTCCGCCGTGTGCCACGGTCCCGCGGCGCTCGTCGACCTCCGTCTGTCGGACGGTTCCCTCCTCGTGGAGGGGAAGCGCGTCGCCTCCTTCACCAACGAGGAGGAGCAGACCCTGGGTCTCGTCGACGTCATGCCCTTCCTTCTGGAGGACCGCCTCAAGGAGCGCGGCGCCCTCCACACCAAGGCGCCGAACTACGTCGCGCACACCGAGAGCGACCACCGTGTGCTGACCGGCCAGAACCCCGCGTCGGCCGCACCCCTCGCCGAACTCGTCGTGGCCGAACTCAAGAACGCGGCAGGCACCCTGCCTCGCTGACCGTTTCGCACGCTGCCCCGTTTCCGGAAAGGGAGAGCACGATGCAGAACTTGATCCAAGTCGCGGGAATCATCGACCAGGCCGAAGCGGACATGATCATCGAGGAGGGGGCGGACTGGCTCGGGTTCGCGCTGCGGCTGCCCGCGAAGAACGAGGACCTCTCCGAGGCGGACGCGGCCGCCATCGTCAAGGCGATCCAGCCGAAGAACAAGGGCGTCATCATCACCTATCTGACCGACGCCGACGAGATCCGGACCTTCTGCGCCGACCTGGGCGTCGGCGCCATCCAACTGCACGGCGACGTGGCGCCCGCGGAACTGCGCCGGCTGCGGACCCTCGCCCCGGACCTCTTCCTCCTCAAGAGCCTGGTGGTGAAGGCGGACAACATCGACGAGCTGGCCAAGACGGTCGACGACGCGGCCGAGTTCGTCGACATGTTCATCACCGACAGCTTCAACCCTGCGACCGGCGCCAAGGGCGCCACCGGCCTGGTGCACGACTGGGACATCAGCGCCGAGCTGGCGCGGATGTCGCCTCGGCCGCTGATGCTGGCGGGCGGCCTGAACCCGCACAACGTCGCGGAGGCCATCGAGAAGGTCCGTCCGGCGGCCGTGGACGCGCACACCGGCCTGGAGGACGCGACCGGCCGCAAGGACCGGCTCAAGGTCCGTACGTTCGTCGCGGAGGCGCGCAGGGCCTTCGACCGGATCGCCGGCGAGGTCGAATAGAGGTGACGGGAATGGCCACCGAGGCGACCGCGCTCCAGGACACGGTGCACCTTCTGCCGCAGACCAAGCAGTTGCGCGCACTGCACAGCGTCATCCGTGACCGGCACGCCGAGCGGAGGGACTTCGTCCCCCACGCGGGCCGGATCATACGCCAGTTGATCGAAGCGGGCCTGGAACTGCTGCCGTTCGAGCCGTACGAGGTGCAGACCCCCGTCGGCAGGACCTATCACGGCCTGCGCCTGGCCCCCGAGATCTGCGGGGTGTCCATCGTGCGCGCGGGGGACAGCATGGAGACGGAGCTACGCGCGATGATGCCGGAGGTCCGGCTCGGCAAGATCCTCATCCAGCGCGACAAGGTGACGAAGCTGCCGCGCCTGTACTACTCGGCACTGCCGGCGGACATCGCACGCCGTCATGTGCTGCTGCTCGATCCGATGCTCGCCACCGGCGGCACCGCGCTGGCCGCGATCGAGGTTCTGCGCGAGCGGGGCGTGCCCGAGGAGCACATCGTGTTCGTCAACCTGCTCTCGTCGCCCGAGGGGATCAAGGCCGTCCACGAACGCTGCCCACGCGTGCGGATGGTGACGTCGTCCATCGAGGAACGGCTGGACGAGAACGCCTACATGCAGCCGGGCATCGGCGACTTCGGCGACCGGTACTTCGGGACGGACCTGCCGGCCTGAGCGCGACCGGTCCGTCGCCGTGCGGGTGACCGGCGCCCCGCGTCCGTGTCCCACCCGGCTGTACGCACTCATCCAAGGAGCACACCATGACCACCGCGGGTGCCGACGGCGTCACCAAAGCAGCCGTCATCTACTACTCCGGAACCGGCAACGTCCACAAGCTCGCCACGGCCGCCGCCGAGGCGGCCGAGAAGGCCGGTGCGCGGACCCGGCTGCGCCGGATACCCGAGTACGTCAACGAGTCCCTGGCGCCCGAATTCGCCGAGTGGACCGAGGCCTGGGCGGAGAACGCCGAAGCGATCAAGGACGTACCGACCGCCGCCGTCGACGACCTCGACTGGGCGGACGCGATCCTGCTGGGCGGCCCGGGGCGGTTCGGCCTCATTCCCGCGCCGCTCAAGCACTTCATCGATCAGGCGTGGCCGCTGAACGCGCGGCGCGGACTGGTCAACAAGGTCATGTCGTCGTTCACCTCGACCGGCGCCCCGCACGGCGGTCAGGAGAGCACGATCCTGTCGCTGAACAACGTCTTCTACCACTGGGGCGGAATCATCGTGCCGCCCGGCGTCACCGACGACATCGTGATGGCGCCGAGCAACGGCAACCCCTACGGGGTCAGCTCGGTCTCCGGCCGGCAGGCGATCCCGGGGCGGCTCGCGGAGAACGTCACCGAGGACAACCTGGCCGCGATCGCCCACCAGACCCGGCGCGTCGTCGAGATCGCCTCGGCACTGCGACTCGGATTCGCGGCTGGTTTATGAGGACGCCCAGGGTCGCGGCCGTCCCCGCGGGGCCGGCCTCCTGCCACTCATTCGATGGGGGAATGAAAGATGCCAGACAACGGATCCAGGCCGGAGCCTTCTGAGAACACGACCCTTCCCGATCTGCTCCGTGCGCAGGCGGCCCGCCGGCCGGACGACACGGCGGTCGTGTACGGCGAGGACCGTCTGACCTACCGCGAACTGGTCCGCGGAAGCGGACGGTTGGCAGGCTGCCTGCACCGTCTCGGCGTGGGCGTCGACGACCGCGTCGGTCTGTTCGTGGAGCCGTCGCTGGACCTGATGACGGGTGCCTGGGGAATCCTGTTCGCGGGCGGCGCCTATCTGCCGCTGTCGCCGGAGTACCCCGAGGAACGCCTGCGTTACATGATCGAGGACTCCGCCACCCAGGTCATCCTGACCCAGGCGGACCTCGTGGACCGGCTTTCCGCGCTGGCACCCGAGGGCACGGCGATCGTCACGCTGGAGGACGCAGAGGGCTGTGGCCCGGCGCCCACCCGGCCGGCCGCGGAGAACCTGGCGTACGTCATCTACACCTCCGGCAGCACCGGCAGGCCGAAGGGCGTGATGATCGAACACCGCAGCATCGTCAGCCAGATGCGCTGGCTCGCGGCGACCTACGGGCTGGACCACGACAAGACCGTGCTGCAGAAGACGCCCATGAGCTTCGACGCGGCCCAGTGGGAGATCCTCGCGTCGGCCTGCGGTGCCGTGGTCGTGATGGGCAGCCCCGGCATCCACCGGGACGCCGAGCGGCTGATCCACACCATCAGGACCCATGACGTCACCACGCTGCAGTGCGTTCCGACCCTGCTGCAGGCGCTGCTGGACACCTGCGAACTGCCCACCTGCACCTCGCTCACACAGATCTTCACCGGCGGCGAGGCGCTGACCAAGTCGCTCGCCCGGGAGTGCCTCGACACCATGCCGCGGTGCGAGCTGGTCAATCTGTACGGGCCGACCGAGTGCACGATCAACTCGTCGGCGTTCACGGTGGACCGGGTCGGCGTCGGTGAGGGACCGAACTCCCTCTCCATCGGTGCCCCCGTGCACGGCACCACGTACCACATCCTCGATGCCCGGGGATCCGAGGTGGCCGTCGGTGAGGTCGGTGAGCTGTACATCGGCGGGATCCAGCTGGCGCGCGGCTATCTGCATCGTCCCGAGCTGACCGAGCAGCGGTTCGTGCACAACCCGCTCGGTGACGGCAGGTTGTTCCGCACCGGCGATCTGGCCTACTGGAATGCCGACGGCACCGTCCAGTTCGTCGGCCGGGCGGACAACCAGGTGAAGCTGCGCGGCTTCCGCGTCGAGTTGGACGAGATCAAGCTGGCGATCGAGACCCACCACTGGGTCAAGCACGCCGCGGTGATCGTGAAGGAGGATCCGCGTACCGGCTTCCAGAACCTGATCGCCTGCGTGGAGCTGAATCCCAAGGAAGCGGCCCTGATGGACCAGGGCAGCCACGGCGCGCATCACCAGTCAAAGGAGAGCAAGCTCCAGGTCAGGGCGCAGCTGTCGAACGGCGGCGTCCGGGACGCCGCGCGGCTGAGCGGCCGGCGGGTGGTCGACCTGCCGGGCAGAACGGCCACCCAGGCACAGCGCCGACAGGCGTTCGCGCGCAAGACCTACCGCTTCTACGAGGGCGGGCAGGTGACCAAGGACGACATCCTCCGGCTGCTCGAACGCCGGGTCACCGGCGGACGGCCGCGCGCCCTGTCCGCGGTCGGCCCCACCGAACTCGGCGAGATCCTGCGGTACTTCGGACAGCACCAGAGCGAGGAACGGCTGCTGCCCAAGTACGGTTACGCGTCGCCCGGATCGCTCTACGCCACCCAGCTCTACCCGGAGATCGCGGGGATCGGCGACCTGCCCTCGGGGATCTACTACTACCACCCGGTCGACCACCGGCTGGTGTTGATCACCGAAACACAGGGCGCCGCCGAACCGAGCGTGAAGCTGCACTTCCTCGGCAGGAAGCGGGCCATCGAACCGGTCTACAAGAACAACATCCGGGAAGTGCTGGAGATCGAGACCGGCCACATGGTCGGCCTGTTCGAGGAGATCCTGCCGCCGTACGGTCTCGACATCGTCGGCCTGGACTTCGCACCGGGCACGAAGGACCGCCTGGACGTCGCCGAGGAGGACTACTACCTCGGCACGTTCGGACTGGTCCCGTACGCCGGGCCGCGGCCCGAGGACTCGCTCGACCTCTACGTCCAGGCCCACCCCGGCAAGGTCGACGGCCTGCCGGCCGACCTGTACGCCTACGCGGACGGACGACTGGAGCGGATCTCCTCCGAACTCGTCCTGCGCAAGGAGGTCATCGCCATCAACCAGGCGGTGTACGACCGGGCGAGCCTGGGCATCTCGGTGGTCAGCCGAGCCGGCCAGGACTGGCGGCGGTACATCGATCTCGGCCGCGCGCTGCAGCACCTGTCGATGAACGATGTCGGCCTCGGGTTCATGTCGTCCGGGTACAGCTCGAAGAGCGGCGACGACCTGCCGTCGGCCCGGAAGATCGACGGCATCCTGCGCGCCCTCGGCCGGGACACCGGGCCGTCGTACTTCTTCGTGGGCGGCCGGGTGAGCGAGGAACAGCGGCTGCACGAGGGCATGAGGGAAGACGTCGTCCACATGCGGGGCCCGGCGGAGATGATCCGGGAGGACCTGGTCAACTTCCTGCCGGACTACATGATCCCGAACAAGGTTGTGGTGCTGGACGAACTGCCGACCACCGCCAACGGCAAGATCGACGTCAAGGCACTCGCCGCCTCCGAGAAGACCGACGCGGGCACCGACGACCGGCCCTTCGTCGCACCCCGCACCACCGTCGAACGCCGGATCGCCCAGCTGTGGAAGGTGGCGATGAAGCGGGAGACCGTGTCGGTGCAGGAGGACTTCTTCGCCTCCGGTGGCAACTCGCTGATAGCGGTCGGGCTGATCAACAAGATCAACCGGGAGCTCGGGGCGGCACTGCCGCTCCAGGTGCTGTTCGAGTCCCCGACGATCGAGGCGCTCGCCCGGCGGGTGCAGGGCGGGGACGAGGTGCGTTCCTCCAGGCTGGTCCCGTTGCAGCCCGAGGGGCCGGGAAAGCCGGTCTACTGCTGGCCCGGCCTGGGCGGCTACACCATGAACCTGCGACAGCTGGCCGCGAGGATGGGCACCGACCGGCCCTTCTACGGGGTGCAGGCGCACGGCATCAACGTGGACGAGGAACCGCATCTGACGATCAGGCAGATGGCGGCCGACGACGTCGAGATCATCAGGCGGCTGCAGCCGGAAGGCCCCTACACCCTGTGGGGGTACTCCTTCGGGGCACGTGTCGCCTTCGAGACCGCGTACCAGCTGGAGCGGCTGGGGGAGAAGGTCGAGCACGTGGTCCTGATCGCCCCCGGATCGCCCAAGGTCCGTTCGACGTGCGGTCTGGAACGCAACGCCACCTACGCCAACAAGGCCTACGTGAAGATCCTGTTCTCGGTCTTCGCCGGCACGACCAGCGGTCCCCTGGTGGACGAATGCCTTGCCGTGGCCGAGGACGACAAGAGTTTCGCCGCTTTCGTCAGCACGCGTTTCCCGGGTCTCGACATCGACCTGGTGCTGCGGATCATCCAGGTGGTGGGGACGACGTTCGAGTTCAGTTACACCTTCCGTGAGCTGACCGAGCGACAGATCAGCGCACCCATCACGATTCTCAAGGCGCAGGGCGACGACTACTCGTTCCTGGACGGCGTCGACGGCTACGCGGCCTCGCCGCCGACCATGGTCGACCTCCGGGCCGACCACTACTCGATCCTCAAAGATCCCGACGTCGAGGAGCTGGCGACGGCCATCCGACGGCGTCTGGGCCTCCAGAAGGAGACCGTCATGCCGCACGTCAACATCAAGCACTTCCCGGTGCCGCTCAGCGACGAGCAGCAGTACCGGCTCGTCTCTGCCGTGACCGAAGCGGTGACCACGGCCTTCGGCTGCGACGAGGGCGTGGTGTCGATAGCGATCGAGCCGATCGACAAGGACCGCTGGAACGAACAGGTCTACATACCGGAGATAGTGAACCGTCGGCACATACTCAGCAAGGTGCCGAACTACGGCCCGGACGCCGGCTGAGCCGATGACCATGAATTCCCCACGACACCGGCAGATCCCCGTCGAGTTCAGTGCCGAGGTGCGCGACGCGCTCCACGAGCGGCGCCCCGTGGTGGCACTGGAGTCCAACGTCATCACCCATGGCCTGCCCTATCCGGACAACGCCGCGACCGCCCGGAAGGTGGAGGAGGCGGTCCGGGCCGGCGGTTCGGTCCCGGCCACGATCGCCGTCGAGAACGGCCGGATCGTGGTCGGCATGACCGACGCCGACATCGACCGGTTCGCCTCCACGCCCGGCATCCCCAAGGTCAGCAGCAGGGACATGCCGGTCGTCCTGGCCCAGGGTCGGATGGGCGCGTTGACCGTCGCCTCGTCCCTCGTGGCGGCCGAGCTGGCGGGCATCCCGTTCTTCTCCTCGGCCGGGATCGGCGGGGTGCACCGGGGTGCGGAGAGGACCATGGACGTGTCCTCCGACCTCATGCAGTTCACCCGGTCCAAGGTCGCGGTGGTCTGCGCGGGCGCGAAGAAGATCCTCGACCTCGGCCTGACGCTGGAGTACCTGGAGACCCAGTGCGTGCCGGTGGTGTCGTACCGCTCCGACGACTTCCCGGCCTTCTACTGCGTCTCCAGCGGGCTGCGCAGTCCGCTGCGTCTGGACGACGACGAGGTGATCGCCCGGTCGATCGAGAACCACTGGGCGCTGGGCAACAACAGCGCCTTCCTGATCACCACGCCGGTCCGGCCGGAGGACGCCATCGACGGCGACGAGGTCGACGCCGCCCTGACCGAGGCCATGCGCGCGGCCGAGCGGGACGGTGTGCGGGGACAGGCGATCACGAAGTACCTGATGCGGGCGGTGGACCGGGCCACGGAAGGCCGCTCGTCCAGGGCCAACATGGCCGTGCTCGTCAGCACGGCCGAGGTCGGCGGCAGGCTCGCCGCGGCGCACGCCCAGTACCGGAAGGGCGTGCACGGCTGATGGGCGCCGAGAACATCAAGCTGTTCGCCGGGCGCAGCCATCCCGAGCTGGCCGAGGAGGTGGCCAAGCATGTGGACGTGGCGCTGACACCGCAGTCGGTGTACGACTTCGCCAACGGCGAGATCTTCGTCCGGTTCGAGGAGTCGGTGCGCGGCAGCGACGCCTTCGTCCTGCAGAGCCACTGCGCGCCGATCAACCAGTGGATCATGGAACAGTTGATCATGGTGGACGCGCTGAAACGCGCGAGCGCCCGGCGGATCACGGCGATCATGCCCTTCTACGGCTACTCCCGGCAGGACAAGAAGCACCGCGGCCGGGAGCCGATCTCCGCCCGGCTCATGGCCGACCTGGTCAGAACGGCGGGCGCGGACAGGATCATGACCGTCGACCTGCACACCGCCCAGATCCAGGGCTTCTTCGACGGCCCGGTCGACCATCTGCTCGCGCAGAACCTGCTGGCCTCGTACGTCGGCGACAAGTACGGCGGCGCCTCCGTCACGGTGGTCTCCCCGGATGCCGGGCGGACCAGGCTGGCCGAGAAGTGGGCCGACCATCTGGGCGGCCGGCCGATCGCGTTCGTGCACAAGACCCGCGACCCCGACCGGCCCAACCAGACCGTGGCGAACCGCGTCGTCGGCAAGGTGACCGGTCAGCTGTGCGTCCTCATCGACGACATGATCGACACCGGCGGCACGATCGCCAAGGCCACCGAGATCCTGCTGGCCGAGGGAGCCGCCGACGTCGTCATCGCCGCCACCCACGGAGTGCTGTCCGACCCGGCCGTCGAGCGGTTGTCGAGCTGCGGGGCATGCGAGGTGGTCGTCACCAACACGCTGCCGATCCCGGAGGCCGAGCGCTTTCCGGAACTGACGGTGCTCTCCATCGCCCCCCTGCTGGCCAGGGCGATCCGCGAGGTCTGCGCGGACGGCTCGGTGACCAGTCTCTTCGACGGACACGCATAGCCGACAGGCCGGCCCGTAATCCCACTACCCGAGAGGTCTCCCGGAACATGACATCACAGCAGCAGAACGGCGTCGGTACGGTCGACGGATACCGGCCGCTGATCCCGGAGGAGCAGGTCGAAACGGTTCTGGAACTGCGCAAGATCCTGTCCGGGGGAGGCGCCCCGGACGAAGCCGCGACGACCGTTCCCTTCCTCGGTCTGACCCTGACGGTTCCCGCACAGGTCATGACTCCCTGCCCGGTGTCCCCGATACTCGGCGGAGCGATCTTCGCCGAGGTCGAGGAAGGCGACCGGGTCCTGGACATGGGCACCGGCAGCGGATCCCTCGCGATCATCGCCGCCGCCAAGGCGTCCGAGGTCCTCGCCGTCGACATCAATCCGCACGCCGTGGAGGCCGTACGCGCCAACGCCGAGCGGAACGGTGTCGCCGACCGGGTCGAGGCGCGCCTCAGCGATGTCTTCGGCTCGGTCGAGGGCACGTTCGACCTGATCGTCTTCAACCCGCCGTTCCAGTGGTTCGCGGCCCGCGACGTGGCCGACTCCGCCACCACGGACGAGAGTTACGGCGCCCTGACCAGGTTCTTCCGCCAGGCCAGGGAGCACCTCGCGGACGGCGGACGCATGATGATCTTCTTCAGCACGATGGGGGACGTCGACTACCTCCAGAAGCTCATCGAGGACGAGGGGTTCCGGCACGACGTCGTGTTCCGGACCACCCGGCCGGTCGCCGACGTGCCGGTGGAGTTCTCCTGCCACCGCCTGTCGTGACCGCGGGCTGAGCTCGGTGGTGGCTTCTTCGCCGGCTCCCGGAGTCGGTGAAGAAGCCACCACCGGCGGCCATGGGGCACCGCACATCCGTAGGTTCCGCCCACCGGCTCGGTGGCCGTACAACAGGAGGAAGCCGCCCTTGTCCCGTCGTCTGTTCACCTCGGAGTCCGTGACCGAGGGACACCCTGACAAGATCGCCGACCAGATCAGCGACACCATCCTCGACGCGCTGCTGCGGGAGGACCCGACGTCCCGGGTCGCCGTCGAAACGCTGATCACGACCGGTCAGGTGCATCTGGCCGGCGAAGTCACCACCAAGGCCCACCCACCCGTCGTCCGGCTGGTGCGCGAGAAGATCCTGGAGATCGGTTACGACTCCTCGGCCAAGGGCTTCGACGGCGCCTCCTGCGGGGTGTCGGTGTCCATCGGCGCGCAGTCCCCGGACATCGCCCGGGGCGTGGACACCGGCGGTGCGGGTGACCAGGGCCTGATGTTCGGCTACGCGACCGACGAGACGCCGACCCTCATGCCGCTGCCGATCTTCCTGGCGCACCGTCTGGCGAAGCGCCTCTCC